>DAOVMN010000502.1 GCA_030630685.1 Thermoplasmata archaeon
GGAGCGGTGGTGAGAAAGCAGGTTCATCACTTGCTCTCGGTGATTTCGATAATGCAGGTGATGCCGAAGATATTGTTATAGGCTGTCCGACCTCGGGAACAAACAAAGGCAAGGTATATTCCTATCAGGATACCGATTTTAGCGGATTCTCAACTATATTTACATCCACCTATACAGAGAAGTTTGGTTCCTCGGTAGCGGTGGGGGACTTCGACAAGGACTCCTATGTTGATGACCTCCTTGTGGGTGCTCCGGAGTACGGCAGCTATAATCGAGGGAGGGCATATATCTTCTATGATTGCACCGGTGGATATTCTGGTGTGGACGAGACCTTCTACCACAGTGACTCCACCAATAAGTACGAGAAGCTCGGCTCGACCGTGACCGCTGGCGATATTATGGGTGATGGCACCGACGATGCGATCCTCGGTGCGCCGGGATATTGGAACGACAAGGGGCGTGTGTATATCTATTACGGCGAGGACAATGATATGGACGGGGAAGCCGACCATACCCTCACGGGGGTCAATACCGGGGACCAGTTCGGATATGCAGTGGTGGCCGCAACAATCGTGGAGAACGATTGGGGAGGTGACGATGTCATTGTTGGTATCCCCTATAAATCATCGAATGCGGGTGAAACGAAGATCTACGAGAACCAAGAGGACCTCGGGATCCCGGAGTTCTCGACAGCCATCCTGCCTGTTACAGGAATCATTGCTATCATGTTCATCTTCAGACGGAGGAAGAAAGTAGACCGTACTACACGGTCTCACAATTATTCCCCGGAGGAGGTGAAATAAAAGTGAAGGGGACAAGTGAGATGCGAAAAGTTTATAATTGCATTCACCCTTTTGCCGCTTTAACGATCTTAGATCACCGCCCAACAGGGCGGTGTAGCACTAACTAATGGAGGACAAAACATGAAACAACAAAGAATGACAATAAGAAGGATATTGCTTACCAGTGCTATTGTACTGGTGGCATGTGCGATTCTCCTCGTGCTCGGTGCTGGGCAGGGGACAGCGGACGAATACTACCGCGACCCTTCCAGTCCCCAGACACCGTATGTGGGGGAGAAGGCGACCTGGGAGTTCCACTTGGATGTCCAGGACAGTAATTGGAGCAATACCAGCGGGGTCGATCCGTACTGGAGGATCATCATACCCCGTTGTGACGACGATTATTCCAGCTGGGTGCACGGCACCCACCCGTGGACCGCTCCCCAGGACACCAGTGGAAATCAGCCCGGTTATACTGAGGTCACTGGCGACCACAACGGCGCCGGGGACTACACCCTGGCGATCGAAGCAGATTCGCAGGGCGACAACCGCGTGATCAATGTGACCTACCACAATACTGGGGCAGCCGGAGCATATCCCGGCGTGGGGGACACCCTGACCATCGTCTATGGTTCGACCTCTGTCCACGACAACGGAAAGGCGCAGGCGCAGTTCCATGCGGAGGTCGATGTGCCGTTCCTCGGGAGGACCGACAGGAACGGTAACGGCACCGAGGA
>DAOVMN010000199.1 GCA_030630685.1 Thermoplasmata archaeon
CAGTGGCCGGAATAATACTGTCTAAATGGCTCTTTCCCTCGATTGACCAGCCGCGTGCGTAGTCCTGTGAAACGAACTGCTCTCCAGTGAGCCTCAGTTCTCCTGATACCCCGGCAAGCCTCAGACTTTCCTTTGCATATCTCTCCACAACCCCGGCATCGGATTTAAGGCCCACAAGATATTTCCCTTCCCCATTTCGGAACACGCCGGGAGAGTTCAGCACAAGCCAATCCCCCATTGTCCTGCCCTTCACCGCTTCCATTGGGTCTTCAATCTTTCTCAGTCCCTCGAATTTCACGAGACCGTAGCCCTTTGACCTGAATCCCCCAATACCGAAGAAGAGGCCTGCCTTCTCAAGTGCCTTCATCACCTCTGACTCCAGCCCCTCCTCTACAAGGCATCTGAAATCAAACACGCTTCCCTGCACAATGGCCTCGATGTTGTAGGGTGAGAGCGGTTCATCACTCCCGGGAGAGGCGTGTCCCTTTCTCATAATCGGGCATTTTGTGGAGATTGTCCGTTTCAGTTCAGGCGGGCTCAATCTGCCTATTTTCAGCCCTTCAATGAGAATAAAGCCCCCTGATTTCTTTCCCTCGTGTCCATCCTCAGGACAGGGTTCCATATCACGCAGTCGTCTCCCGCACCTCTTGCACCATTTCAGATGCCCGGGCACGGCCACAGTTCCTTCTGGAAGCGCAGGCCTGAAATAAATCCCTGTTTCTGGCGGAGCCTCTTTTATCCTGAGCTCCTCAAACAGCCCCCTGTCCTCATGGAAGAGATAGTTCCCAAGCATCCCTCTGATGGCCCGTCCCGGGATGTAGCTTAGTGTGGGATAGAAGTTCCCTGTCTGAAGTCCGCTCCCGAGATGCAGTGGAGAGAGTGCTCTGATTTTTCCCGAAATTACAGAAAAGCTCATTTTCTCACCCCCATGCTCTCAACAAGTTCGTCAATTGAGGAAGGCAGCAATTCCATCTCTGCGCCCCCCAGCCCTCGGGACCTGTCCTTTCCAAGTCCGTACCATCCGGCAGAGGCCACCGCTCCTTTCAGCAGCCCTTCCTCCTCCGGCTTCAGTGGGCGGCGAATAACAATGAAGCCCTCAAACACGCTGCCTGCCTCCATGATTTTCTCGGAATACAGCCCACCATCTACACCGCTCTCCTTCTCCCTGTTCATGGAAACATGTGTTCTAAGGGGGGAAACCTCACCCTTCGCCATTCTCGCATCGTAGAACCGCAGGACTCCTTCCCTATATTCCGTGTCCCTCTGATTCGGGTATCCGAACATCCCGCAGATTGGGCATTTTTCTTCATTGGGGCAGCGGAATCCTTCCTTCATGTCCGTGATATTGCAGGGTTCAAGGCCCTTTGCGGAGAACCAGATTCTTTCCGCCTCTGTGCGAACCACCCCCTTGGTGTGTGAGCCCGGGATGTAGGGCCGCCCATCCTTGTCCCTTAAAACATCGATTGTCGAGCCGTGAATCCGGCCAGTGGTGTGAAAGTTATCCCGGAATGTTATTCTGAGTTTCATCACATCTGCCTCATTCATCCTTCATCACCTCCTCCCCAGACCATTGGAGTAAGCATCTTCATGTCCTTTACAAGTCTCTTATTCTTCAGGTCAGACACAAGCCCTTCTACCTCTTCAATCCCGCTGAACATTTCCTTTTTTGAGGCACGGGAATAGAGGTATTTCACGGTATCCAGAAGGTTTACCTCCCCTTCCTCCAGCCCCACCATTGTGGAGATCCACTGCCTTAATTTCCTTTTCTCACCGCTCTTCTCATCCGCTTCAATGATGCCGTTGAGATAAAACCTCAGCCTTGAGAAGACCCGCTCGTCCTTACTCTTATCCTCTAATCCGAACACGAACACCTCAGAATCCTCAACTGGCATGGATGAGCTCACCGCGCTCACCGCAAGGGAGCCGGCAGGCCTGATAAAGATGCCTGTCTCCGGGTTTGTTTTCACCTCTTTCCTGAATTCCCGCTTTGCCTCACTCATGAGTCCCTCTGCCCTTTCCTGAAGGAACTAAACAGGCAAGCCGCTGTCCGCCACAGCAATCCCTGCGCAGGCGGCAACAAGGGGTTCTCTTCCCTTGAAGGAAA
The DNA here is from genome assembly GCA_030630685.1 of Thermoplasmata archaeon. GTDB lineage: Archaea > Thermoplasmatota > DAOVMN01 > DAOVMN01 > DAOVMN01 > DAOVMN01. The sequence continues at coordinate 2,105 of DAOVMN010000199.1, forward strand.
ATCTTGTCTTTATTCTTTGCATAAAATCATGCACAAACTCCAGAGCCGCCTTTGCATTGATGAGCAGGAAAACATCATCCCCTCCGGCATAGATCACCTCAAGTCCAATGTGCTCCTTTTTCTCAGCATTTTTTGCATGCAGCAGTTCCATGTGCTCGGTCCACATCTCAGCAATGCTCTTTTTCAGTGTCTCCCTGAAAAGGCGGTCAAAGCTCTCGCTCTTGTAGTTGTATTCCGCCGGGGTCATGGTCTGGGTAAAGAATACACCTATCATGTTGCCGTCAATCTGAACAGTCGCCATCTTTGCTCCAAGGTCCTCTGTGGTTCTCGGAATCAGACCACCATCCACATGGTTGTTCGTGGAATTCAGAAATTCATTCTTCACAATAAACTCATCCTGATTCTTTCCTCTTCCCTCTCTTCCTGCCTCAAGTTTGGCATAACACACTTCGCAGAGTTTTTCCTCCTTATCTCCCACCCACTCCTTTCTTGTGCCTTTCCCTTTCCTGCACTCCTCGCAGAGTTCTCCTTCCTTCACACTCAGAGCCTGAAGGGCACGGGTCCGATTCTTCATCTCAATGATATTCTCAAACATTTTCTCAAGCACACCATCAAAGCCGCCGCCGATCTTATTGTAGTCGAATTCCCTGATAAGGATGGCGGGCTCCAGTCCTCCACTGCTGAGCTCTTTCACCTTTCCTTTTACCTCTCTTTCAATGGCCTCTCTGTCCGCACTCACAGGCAGAAATCCCATGACCTTTCCGCCGCCTGAAAATAGCACCACCTCCTCGCACCCAGCGGCCTTCTCTGCGAGAATCTGCGACACCTCTTCCTCGACCTTTCTCACAATCTCGCTTCCTCCTCTCATCAATGGAAGGCGCTTTGATTCCATGATGAACCTCTGAATCCCGCTGATGTCCATGAGAAATAGGGCAACCGTTTTATCCGGCAGTCTCCCGCTACCGAGGTAGGCGTAAAGCTCACCATTGACGGTTTTATCATCAAGGATTTTCACGCTCTCCCATCTGCTGAACTCCCGCTCTGACTTCAGTGTTACCTTTCTATGATTCCTTTCCTCGCCTTTTCCAAGAGTGAATTCCTCCCCTCCGGAGATTTCGGGATTCATGCGGATTTTATGCGGGAAGATGGCATCCTTTGACCGGATTGTCACCTCCATACTCTCACCCTGGGCAAACCTCTCCCTGCTCCCATCCGGCCAGTCCACAAAGACCTCGTAAACCCTGTCGGCAGCCGAGGCAATGCTGTCTGCGTTCGCAAGAACATTCTCGTCGCCTGTTGGACCGTCCCTCTTGTGGTGTTTTGACACAAATCGGATGATTTCATCCTTCCAGCCGTAGATTTCCGGTCTGTTCGCAAATGGCTCCATCAGTTCTTCAACAATCTTCACCGAGCTTTCAACATGATTCATGTAGCTTTCAATCTTTCCAATGTCGTGCAGCAGAGCCGCAGTCCTCAGAGCCTGCACCTTTTTTCGTTCCCAGCCCTCATCAATGGCTCTGCAAACCGCAATGGCCGTGGTATTCCTGAGATGGTGGTAAAGTGAACAGACAGGAAGCCTGGTGTCCGCGGCAATCCTTGAAAGACCCTCCGTTTTCTGCAAGGTCTCAGAGACGGCCTGCGCAAATTCCTCAAGAGTTTTTGGCTCATCATTTTTTATTGTTTCTCTCACTCCTTTTATCGTATCCACTGGGGTAAGCTTCACCGACTCCCTGGCTTTTGTAAACCAGTTTACAACTCCAAATGTTCCGTCCATATTTATGCCTCGAATATTTTGGTTCTAATCCTGTCATTCTCATTTAATCAGGTAACCAATGATCGGTTACCATGAATCATCCAATCTTACTAAGGTTTAACAGGATGAATGGTCAATTTACCAAAACAATAACTAATATGTTTCCCTATCTGAATAACATTGAGGATTGATAATATCTGTGAAAGTTCCTCTAAATGTTTTGAATCGATCTCCAGGCGATATGAAGCATTCCCCACAATTCCCTTTAGGAAGATTCGCCTGCCAAGATTGTTTTTGTATTCCTCATTCACGATCTTGTAATCAAAGTTAAGGATCTCAGATTGTACCTCTCTCATCTCTTTGGATACCTTAAATGGATAGGCATCCTCAAAATAATATTTCGCATACCTGTTAAAGCTCCTCACACCTGCTACTATCAGTTCGTTAAACAAAGGGGCAAATCTTGCTATGTTCTTCACCTTCAGGGAGAGTGGGGTAACGAATTCAGCAGTCAATTCATTATTGGCAGTAATCTGAGGAAATAACTCTTCTGTGAGAATAACTCTTTTCGCCATAAAATCTGTGCCCTTTACCTTCTTTCCTGTATTACTCGCTACAGCATCTACAAGAGCCCTCATCCGTTCATATTCTGCTTTCAAGAATATGATATTGAGATATATTCCATCCTCAGTTTCCAGGGGATAGATGAAAAATGGCATTACATCATATTTTCTATCAAAGAAATAATTACGCAATTCCTTACTCTCATAGATTGAACCCAGAAACCACCCACGAAGAGCTGCACCGCAGAAATCGCAGCCCTTGATCCTTCGAGGCTGAATTAATATTTGAAGTCTGTAATAATGGCCATCAGCTAAATTAACCATAATCATGGCAAATACATCATTTTATAAATAGTTTCCCGCCCAAAGGACCTGGGTACTTAGAAGTTGGGGTTTGTCCTGTCAACTCAAACCCAATGACCTAAGGTTCCATTAAGTTTAATTCATTGCCAGGAGCGACTAAAACGACCACACGCAAACCAATAGATAATGAAATATCATCGCTCACCCACAACTGCCTCACAGCCCTATCATGAACTCCTTCCCCTTAAGCGAGGACTCGTAGCTATTGGACTCCAGGATGTAATTCCCCTTGTAACCCATCTCCTCCAACCGCCCGATAACCCAGGGAAAATCGATCGCCCCATCGCCGGGTGTGAGGTGTGCGTCCCCCTCCCCGACATTATCGTGCAGATG
>DAOVMN010000012.1 GCA_030630685.1 Thermoplasmata archaeon
TTATTTATAGGATTTCATCCAAGTGTGGATCAGAAACAACGAGAGAAAAACCTAAAAAACGCAGATTTGCACTATCGTTTCATTCGTGATATTCATGATTTACCAGTTCTCCCGAAAATATTAAATATGCCTCTCCTTCATCGAGAATGAACCATTCGGAGTGTAGTCTTATGAGATATCCAAAACCTCAGAATAAATCGACGAACTTGTATCCAAATTATGATAATGTATCAGGCCAGGTGAGATCGTTACCAGCGCCTTGGGACCAACAACCTCTGACTCACCAACAAATGCCACAGGCCCAACGATTACAATTACATCCAACTCAGCAGTCACAAATTCCTCAGAATCAACCTGTCCCCCAGGAAAAACCAAAAGCTCTGAAAACGACACCGCCCTTAACTCAAGAAAGCAGTGCATTAAAAACCATCTCGATAGCTTTAAATGTCTTCCTGGTACTGATTCTCCTCCTTCAATTGATGTTTTCCCCTTTCTCCTTAATGGGTGAGGAAAAAGATGACTATAAAAACAAATACCAAAACCTCGAATCAGAACATCAACAACTGCAATCAGATTACGAACAACTCCAGGAAGATTACAACAGATTGCAAAGCGATTACAAAGAACTTCAAACCATTTTGGATGAGCACAATAGTTCTTTTGAAAAACTTCAAAGCCAGTTTGAAGATTTGTCCTTCTTACTGGAACAAAAGAACCTAACGTATGACAAGCTCCGAGCCGAGTACAATTTAATGATCTCGAACTATACAAACACATTATCAGAGCTGGAGCAATATCAAAGTGACTTTGAAGATTTGAGTGCGGAGTATGAAAAACTTGAATCAAAATACTCGCAGCTTGCCACAAACAGAAGTGAGATTTACAGTTTGTATAATGAGTCTCTATCTAACTATGAATATCTTGAGTCAAGATGCTCGCAGCTTGCCGCAAACAGAAGTGAGATTTATACTCTCTATAATAAATCTGTAGAAAACTACACTCAACTGGAAGATGAGTACGATGATTTGTGGGATTCATATTTTGGCCTCTACTGGAACGTGAGTGACTTTTTCTACGAAATGAGAACAAGAAATCCCTACCTATGGCAGCGAGACAGTTTCATAACACCAGACGATCCCGATGTTCAGGATTTACTGGAGACGATTCTGGGTGACGATGCTGATGGTGATTTAACATGGAGCGATATGAATAAAATTTACGATTTTATTAACGATAACAAGGATTACAGCTATGACCCCTACATGTATTATCCAACATTACACTTAAACGATTCAGTCGATTACTATAATTTTCCTGAATTCTGGTCATATCCTAATGAAACCATCAAAGGTTATAACGAAAATGGGGTATTTGCAGGAGATTGTGAAGATTTTACAAATCTGTTGATTTCGTTGCTTTTTGCAGAACAACCAACCAACAACTTTACCTTTGGAATCACGTTAGACACTGACCCTTACAATGAAGGCGGCGGTCACGCAACCTGTTTTATACGGACTACTGGAAATGACATTTACATCTACGATATTGCCGGAAACTACAAAGACGGGAACAAAGGGAGTGCTGAAGATACCTTGGAGGACTATGCATACAACTGGAACTGGTATGGTGAAGTAGATATATGGAGCACTTACAATCCACATTGTTACAAAGATTTTGAGGATAACGACGAATTTTTCGACTGGTGGGGGGCTTAGAGATTTCAATAGGTAACTGCTCCCTCAGCGCCCCCGGCGGTCTCTGGTATACCTGGGAGGTTTGAGGAAAGGGCACGGAAAAATATTAAAGCCGGAACCCTATCGTGTGTCGAGGCGCAGCGGCATGCGGATCACCTGGCACGGGCATTCATGTTTTGAGATCTCGGGTTCAATCAATTTAGTGGTGGACCCACACGACGGAGCCTCAATCGGGCTTAGGAGACCGGATACCACAGCGGATGTGGTTGCAATCACCCACGACCACTTCGATCACAACAAGGCGGAGATCGTCTCAAAACCAGAAACCAGGGTGGTGAGGAGCAAAGAGAAAGTGAAATTCCCTGGTATCACCATCCAGGGCTATGAGGTCTTTCATGATGAAAAGAAGGGCCGGGTGAGGGGAAAGGTCACCATGTTCAAGTTCACGATGGACGGTATCACCGGACTTCATGCCGGGGACCTCGGGCATGTCCTTGACAAAGAATTGATCGAGAAGATAGGAAAAATGGACATCCTCTTTGTGCCCGTGGGAGGGAGATTCACCATCGACTCGGAGAAAGCGGTCGAGGTGATGAAGCAGCTCAACCCAACCGTCACGATACCCATGCACTACCGCCTCCCGGGGACCACACTTCTAATAGAGGGGGTGGCACCATTCCTGAAGAAGGCAGGGCTTCCTGTGCTTAGAGTGGGTAATGCCATCGATTTCCTGGGTGAGGACCTTCCGGATGATCGGGAGATCTGGGTGTTCGACTACTGAACTGCATGGTGCTCACCTCCCTTTGAAGGGGCTGAGGTTCGACGTTTTCTTCTGAAGACCACGAGCACCGCAGCAACCGCGAGAACAGGTACACTCAGCCCGGCGAACTCAGGGATTGTTCCTGGACCCGTGTAATTCCGAACTCGCTGAGGGTGTTGGGTTGTGGCAGAGTGATTGATAGGATTGCTCTCCTGAGAATCATATTCCCACCTGAAAAGATAATCTCCGATAAGTATGCGTTCAAGATGCAAACTTTAAATAGAAAGTGTGCATTAACAATAATATGAATAAAGGCTCCATCAAGACCATCATATCCGATCAGAGGAAGGAGAAGGAGTATGCCCTGCAACGGGAGCGAATAATCGACAGGGAGCAGAGGCCATCCTGGGAGAGGTTCACCGACAGCCCCTCCGTCAAGGTCACCATGGGGGTGAGGCGTTCCGGCAAGACTGTTTTTACCCACCTGCTCCTGGGGCAGAGGAATTACGGCTTCGTCAATTTTGACGACGAGAGACTTGCTTTCCTTGATCGGGAGGGGCTCAACGATCTCCTCGAAGGGCTTTACGAGGTCTACGGGGAACTCGATTATCTGCTTCTGGACGAGATACAAAACGTCACCGGGTGGGAGCTCTTCGTCAACCGGCTCCTGAGGCGGGGAATAAGGGTCTTCGTAACCGGAAGCAACGCGAATCTCCTGAGCAGAGAGCTTTCCACGCACCTCACCGGAAGGTTCGTGCAAATGGAATTGCTGCCATTCTCCTTCAGGGAGTTCCTGTTATGGAGGGGATTCGAGGAGGACGAAACTACCACGAAGGGACGGGCAATGCTGAAGAGGCAGTTGACAGAATACACAAAGATCGGTGGTTTCCCTGAGGTGGTCAGGGCCCCGGAACTCAGGAACACCTACCTGTCGAATCTCTATTCCTCGATCATTGCAAAAGACATCATCGCAAGGCACCGCATAAGATATGTCAGGACTTTCAGAGAGATGGCAGCGAACATCATCTCGAACTTCTCGAACTACATCACTTACAACAAGTTGAAGAACGTCCATGGCCTCAAGAGCGTTCACACAGCCAAGAACTACGTCGATCTGCTCACTGAGGCATACCTGGTATTTACCATAGACAAGTACTCTCCCAAACCCAGGGAGATCGTGAACTCACCGAAGAAGGTTTATGCCATCGATACCGGTCTGATAGACACCATCGCCCTGTCGTCAACTGAAAACAGAGGCCGGATCATCGAGAATCTGGCCTTCCTCGAACTCCTCAGGTGGAGGTCGCTGAACCCGTCGGTCGAGATATACTATTGGAAGGATTATCAGGGCCATGAGATAGACTTCGTTATCAAGAAGGGTCCGGAGGTCACCGGACTCATCCAGGTGACCTATGTGTCCGGCATGGATGAGCTTGAGAAGAGAGAGCTGAGAAGCCTCCTGAAGGGGTCCGAACTTCTCGGGTGCAAGAATCTGATATTGATCACCTGGGACCTGGAGGGTCGGCAGACCATGGATGGCAGGGGAATCAGATTCGTTCCACTCTGGAAATGGCTGCTAAAAGCTCCTATGGAGTGGAATCATCAACAGCCCGGATAGTTCGATCACAAGGACCGGTTCCGTTTCCGCCGCCGCACAACCACGAAAAGCGCTTATCGAGACTTCGTCTCAAACGCCCCTTGACGAACACTTCCTTGTCGGCATTTCGTGCCAATCGGCGCTCAGCACTTCGTGCCTCACGCCTCCTCAACATCCATCCCGAACTCGCTGAGCGTCCGCTGAAGCCTCCTGATCTCCTGTTCCCCATCCTGGATCTCCGAGATATCCCTGCCAAGCTGTTCCATGATCCTGAGTACGATGGCCTTCCCTATCCCCTCGATGGCAAGGAGGTTATGGATATCCGCCTTCCTCAGATGCCCGGTATCCCGGTAGCCGTTGTTGTAGAGGAGGCGGGCCCTCACCCGTCCGATGCCCTTCAGGCTTACCAAAGGCAGGAGTTCCTCCTTCACCCCATAGGTGATCCGCCTGTTCAGTTTATACAATTCCCTGCGCTCGAAATGGTAGAGAGCGGCAATCCTTTCCATGGCATGAAGCAGCCATTTTGCAGTATCCACCCTGTTCCTCAGGTCTCCGGGACCGATGTTGAAACTCTTGGTAATGGTGTTCTCAGGCACCTCATCCACCCATTCGTTCAATAGAATGGCGGTCTTGAGCTCCTCTGCAAACAGCTCATTGGCCAGCACCTCATTGTCTCCATAGATTTCCTTATCAGTGGGGGAAAGAAAGATCTCATCCCTGTGAGACTCCGCGAGCAGGAAGAGGTCTCCGAGCTCCCCCTCCCTCACGTAGAGGTTGAGCATATCCGGGGTGGCGGAGATGGTATGAAAATAGGAAAGCGGGGTGGCAACCTTGTTTTTGGACCCCTCGAGTGCCCTTTTCATGACAACCGCACTCTTGGGATCTATGTAAAGGTCAGAGGTGAGCTTCCCGAATGGTGTGACCCTGAGCCCCTTCTCCTCGATCCCCGGGAGCTGATCAGCGGTGACAAAATCTCTGTCTGTTTGCAGGGGAGGGGCAAAGAGCATGCCGTTATCCTGAAGGAATCGAAGTGCTTCCTTTACTTCACGGGCCCTGATCTCGAACTGATAGGCATAGAATGTCTTGTTCAGGAAATCCATGAGCCCGGAATAGTCACGCACAAAACCGGAGGCAATGGAAGAAATAATGTGTATCCTGAGAATAGGGGCTATGCCAAGCTTGGATTCTATCCTCTCGGTTTCGCCATGGACGACCTCCTCGATGACCCTATCCACATCATCAGCGTTCTTCACCACAAAGATTGCTTCTCCATAAGGGTCGTAGCCCGGCCTTCCTGCCCTGCCTGCCATCTGCTTCAGTTCCAGGTTCGGAATGGGCTGGTTCCCTGTGAACCTTCCTGTAAATCGATACAGATCACGGATGACCACACGCCTTGCCGGGAGGTTTATCCCTGCCGCAAGGGTGGGAGTGGCCACAAGGGCCTTGATAAACCCTTTTTTGAACGCCTTCTCTATTATTTTTCTCTGGGTATTCCCCAGGCCGGCGTGATGAAAACCCGTTCCTCCCATGACGCACGATGCAAGCCTCTCGACCATCTCAGTTGGCTCATTCTGAGTCGTGATGAGCAGCTCCGCTACTTCCTTTAGCCTTAAAGCATTACCATAAGATCGAACCTTGCCGAACACTTCGTGTTCATCCGGCTCTCGGATAAATCCTCGCACCACATCGCCCAATCTCTTTGCTTCCGCCTCAGTACTTCTTCGGGTATTCACGAAAATTAGGCATTGTCCTCCATCATCAAGGACATCCTTCACGAGATTTCGAACAGCGTTGGGCTTATCGAGACTTTGCCTCGAACGCCTGCCAGAACCTTCGGTTCTAACAGCCTTAACGAGGCTTTCAGCCTCATCCGGAGGTCGCAACCTCTCGGTTGCTCCCGCCTTATCGGGCCTTCGGCTCGTCCGGAAGTCAGAACTTTCAGTTCTTCCTGCCTTACCTACCTTCCTTTTCTTTCCGTCTGAAAACCAGATTGTTCCACCCTGGTACACCCCCTCCCTCAGGGGAATGGGTCTCCACTCGCTTCTCAGATGTGCGGCTCCAAGCCAATCCGCTATCTCCTGGGAATTCGGGATGGTGGCCGAAAGCGCCACAATCTGGGCCTCCGGGCTCAACTGCTTCAACCGCGTTAGCAGGACCTCGAGGATGTGACCCCGGTCCGGCATAGTAATAAGATGAACCTCATCCGCAACAACTACCGAGAACTCGCAAAGGAAATCGGGTCGATGCCTGAACAGGGAATCCGCCTTCTCGCTTGTGGCAACGATCACATCATAGTCCATGAGCCTTTTGTCTGTTTCCTCGTAGTCCCCAATGGATAACACCGCCCTGAACCCGGGAGGAAGAAGTGCCTGGATGTCCTCGAACTTCTCGGAAGCCAATGCCCGTAAAGGGACAATGTAGAGCCCCTTTCCACCATTTAGGATACCACGAAGGATCGCAAGATATGCAACCAAGGACTTCCCTGAGGCGGTAGGTACGGACAGAACAAGACTTCTTCCCTCAAAAATATACTTTAGAGCTTTCCTTTGTGGGGGATAGAGTGAACGGATCCCCATTTCCTTGAGCTTATCGATGATATCCTTGGAGAAAGGAAGATCATCGACCATTTTTTAAAGCTCCCTTAGCCAATCTTTGATTGTCCCGGAACTCGGATAAATCCTCATACCTGCTCGACCTGAATTTATTGCTTATATATCGAATTCCGTGCCGCAGGATACACACTTTGCAGAGCTTGCCCCTGCAGGGACGGGTAGTGCCTTTCCGCAGGTTGGACAGATAACGATCTCGGTATCCTCTGACGGTTTTGGGGTACTCATACTCTGGGTCTTAGAGGAGCCTGAGCCAGCTTTCTTTGCCCCTGTTCCGGATTTGGCCTTAAGGGTAAAGGATGCACTGCATCCGGGACATCTCACCTTCAGCGGTCTGTCCATTGAAGTGATGGGTATCTTGCTCTTGCACTTTGGACAGGTCTTGGTTTCATACACTGTTTCCTTCGCAGGGGGTGCCTCTTTCTTGGGCGACACCCGGGCCTTCGCACCTAACTTTGCCTTGAGCGTGAAGGTAGCAGAACAATCGGGACACCTCACCTTCAGTGGCCTATCCAGAGAGGTGATGGGTATCTTACCCTTGCACTTGGGGCAGGTCTTCACCTCATAAACCTTTTTTTTCTTCCCTGGTTCTTCCGGCTCCGGTTTAGGGAGTTCCTCCTTCCTTTCCTTTTTCATTTCCGGCATCAGCTTACCTAATTTTGCAAGACCGGGAGCTTTCTTCCCCGGGGTCTTTTTCATGAGCTGGTCCAATTCGCTGCCTTCTACTATCTTTTTCTCTATTTTCTTTTCCTCCTCTTTCTTGGGATACTTACCCGCACCCATCATGATATAGCCGTTACGATAAAGATAGCCCACGATAGCGATAACAGCCACGATACCCACCCCAATCCCCAGGAAGGGAAGCGGAATGGGCAGGTTAAGGGAGGGGCCCCCATCAGAGGCCTCCTTCTTCACATGGACGACAATGAATTCATCGTTTTCCATCTTGTCCGCTGTTCCAAGCTCGTCGGTTACCCTGAGGCCCACCTTGTATTCCCCATCCTCTGAAAAGTTATAATTAAACATAGGCTCTGTCACTAAATACTCAGGTGTAAAGGTATTCACAATCTTTGGGTTGAAATCATAGGTTTTGATATCCCCCTTTGAACTGCTTGCGTCAAGAATGAGCTCCTGTCCAAGTCTTACATTGTAATCCGGTGCCAGGTCCTGACCCGTTTCTTTATCTCGAATGATTAAAATAGCCTTAGGTCTTTCGACGACAACAATGGTACCATTAATGGAATCTGTGTTTCCTTCCTTATCCTCCACCTCAAGTTTGACCGTATATGTATCCGTTGCGTGGTAGGTATGGGAAATGGAGAAGCTCTCCGTTGAGGTTTTGTTGGACCCATCTCCAAAACCCCAGGTGTAATTTTTCTCATCCGTACTGCCGCTGCCATCAAAATTTATCGTTTCGTTCACATATACTTTCCATTTATAACACGGAGGATCCTCAAGATCCTTCTTCGGTAGGGCAGATATCGAGAAGTCCGCTTTCAGCTCACCTTCTACCGGTACTGCCGGGATGGTAAGGGTCAGCAAGAAAGCCGTTATCAGCAATGGTATCAAAAACCTGAAGTTTTTCATGACTCTTCCCCTATTATAGATTGTGCAATGCACATTTATCAATCATAATATAGTTTTTGGTGTGGTCGGTAGTTCTGTATTACAATGTACACTTCGAACGAGTGTGGGCATGGGCAAAATCTGGTCAGTCTATTTTAACCTGCCGCAAACTTTACACCCCAAATACCCACTCCGTTCCCTTTAACTTTCCCTTTCCATCTCTCCAGAGCCTTACCGCCCGCCCCCCGACAACCCCGTAGTATGCCCCATCTATCTCTTTCCATCGGAAGGCCTGCCCGCACATCAGGGTGTCCCTGAGATCGAAGGGTCCATCGCAGAGGAGCATTACAAGCCCCTGAGGAACTCGAACAACTCAGAGCGTTTGTCCCTGAGCACAGGCCTGCCAGCTCTTGCAATGGGGATCTCCCGCATGTCCAGGATTGCTCTAACCGATTGCTCCTTGAAGTATTCCCCTTTTGCAAGCTCGAATCCCTTGGGTGAAACCACCTTGGCCCCACCCCAGAAAGTGAGCCTCTCCTCGGTCCCAATGAGGTTGTCGTACAGGAAGAACACGGTATTCTCTATCGCCCTGACAGGAATAACTGTCTCGAAGAATCTCCGTGATAAAGTGGGTGAGGCGGAGATGCAGATGAGGATATCCGCTCCCTGCATCGCAAGGGCAGTGGAGAGCTCGGGGAAGAATATGTCGTAACACACGAGCATTCCGATCCTTCCGAGCGGGGTATCGAACACCTGAAGCCCCTTTCCTTCATGGAAATGTATCTTCTCCTCGAAGGGTAAGAAATTGACAAGGAAATATTTGTCGTATCTCCCGATGTAGCCCTTCGGGCCGATCAGAAGGGCGGAATTGTAGAGTTCCCCCTTTTCCCCAAGTGTTGGAGCACCCACAACGATGTGGCTTCCGCTATTGCTTGCGATCTCCTCTAGTTTTGTTATCTCCGTACCATCCGTTCGGATTCCCAAGCGGGGGAGCTCGTCCTTGCAAAGGTAGCCGGTCAGGAATAGTTCGGGAAAGACGATTAAATCTGCTTTCTCCTTCTCTGCATACCCTTCGATCGTTTTAAGATTTGCGGCTTTGTCCCCCAACACGGGTGCGGCCTGCACCAGGGAGACGGATACTTCCTTCTTGCGCTTCATGGTTCCGGCTTTCTGTTTCAGGATAATAATGTTTATCCGGAATCTCGGAAAATCCGCTGCTTTTTAATACAACAATGAACAATTAGCGCTGATCCTATGGCCGGCGAGGTAGTGGAAGGCACAAAACCCACACGCATGGAGCTCCTGAACATCAGGAAGAGGAAGGCCCTTGCCAAGAAGGGACACAAGCTCCTCACAGAGAAACGGGATGCCCTTGTGGCGGAATTCCTTGGGATAATCAAGACCAGGAAAGTCCACAGGCGAGAACTCAACGAACTCCTTTCCGGGGGAATGGATTCCCTTATCCGTGCGGAGATGGAATCCGGCTTCGATGAGCTCAAGAGCATTGCCGCTTCCGCGCCACCGGCTCCTGAGGTGCCTGTTACTGGTGTGAACATCATGGGGGTCATTGTTCCCAGGATCGAGAGCAGCGGCCTTCCCGAGAGACTCCCGCCCTTCTACAGCCTGCACACCACCACCTCACGTCTCGATTCCGCAGTCAACGGATTCCGTGCCACCCTCAAGAAGCTCCTGGTCGTAGCGGAGATCGAGGGCACCATCGAGAGGCTCGCACTGGAGATCGAGAAGACCCGCAGACGGGTGAATGCGCTGGAATATATCTTCATCCCAAGGCTTGAGAATACCGAGAAATACATCGAGATGCAGCTTCAGGAACGGGAACGGGAAGATTTCTTCAGAAGGAAGCGCATGAAAGTTCTCATGGAGTGATGAGCACGGAAGGAAAAACCGAGGTGTACCGGAAGACCACCCTTGGCATCCTCTACAACCTCGGTGGAAAGAACATCTGCTTTGCCATCAACTTCCTTTTTGTCATCATCATCGCCCGCCACCTCGGACCTGCGGATTACGGGAGCTACAGCTTCTATTTGAGTGCAGCTATCTTTCTTGTCCTCTTCACTACCCTCGGGCTCGATTACACCATGAACCGATTCGTCCCTGAGATCAAACAGATGGAAGACGGGAAACTCCTCACCAGGCTCATGAGCAGGTCCTTACTTGTCTCCCTCTTCGGCCTTGGCATTGTCTCGTTGTTTTCCATTGGTATATTTTATCTCCTCCCAACCTACACAGGCGTGGGCTACTCCTTTTCTCCATTCATCCTCGTTCTATTCCTCGGCCTCATCTGGGCATTGACCTTTGCCGGGATATTCAAAGGGATCATGTCAGGGCTCTTTCACCAGAAATTCCTCAATATTACGGGAACCATCTCGGTCACCATAAAACTCCTGTTGACGCTTGCCTTTTTCCATTTCGGACTCAATATCGAGGGAGTTCTCCTCGGAGTGTTAATAGCCTATGCGTTTCCATCGGTGTTGTATTACTCACATTCAAAGCGAGAGTTTGGAAGGATTGAAAGGAAGGCTCTCCCTAAAACAAAGGGCCCTTCGCAATCTTTCGATACCAAATGGGAAGAGGTCGGAAGGTATTCCTTTATCATGTTCCTTTTTGCGATCTCCTATTTCATCCTTGGCAATCAGCTTGATGTCATCATGCTCAAGTTCATCTCGGGGAATAAGGAAGCAGGGTATTACAATCTTGCCTATCGCTTCGCCTTCATCAATGCCATGGTCTTCATCGGTGCTCTCGAAGGGGTGCTTGTCTCGGCTTTCGCCTCCCTGAAGAAGGAAGGACCGGAAGGACAGCGTACCACTCTCTACAATACGCTCAGATTCACTCTATTCTTCCTTGTTCCTTCGGCAGTTGGCGGGGTACTCTTCTCCGGGAAGATCATCACCGCATTATTCGGGGATGCCTATTCCTCTTCTGTCCCCCTCCTGCAAGCCTTTTATCCCACCCTCCTCCTTTCCATGGCACTTTCCTGGCCGCTTCGCTTCCTCCTTGTATCCACAGGCGGAGAAAAGGAGGTGCTTAAGATCTATCTTGGCTACGGCATTGTGAACCTTGCGGGCAATATCATTCTGATCCCTACTTACGGGGGGATGGGTGCAGTTGTGGCTACAGGGGCATCTGCCTGGATGATCGCTATTCACCTTTTCCACGTGGTCAGGAAGGCAGGCCTTCTTCGATTTCCCTGGAAATTCACGATCAAAACCACCCTTTCCTCGATCCTCGGGATACTCCCATTTTATTTCGTCCTTCCCTATCTCGATGCCCTCCCGATTCTTGTAGCAGCCTACCTTTTTTACTCCCTTGCTTACCTCGGCCTCTTCCTTGCAATGAAAGGCCTCACACGAAAAGAGATTCACAATATCAAGGATCTGATATTTTCTGGTGATTCAAGAAAGGGTAATTCTTAAATATCATCTTGAAATGCCCGTAACAAATTAGAGGCTTATTGATGATTATCACGCTGAAACGATATAATCAGATCATGAAGGTAATCGACCATCGGACACCCGAACAACTTATAGAGGAATTTAACATAACTCCTCAGATCGCCTATTCACTTCATTCCCAGCACATCATAAAACATGTGAAAAGGAACCACTATAGGATAAAGAATCTCTCCCCCTACCTTTACCGGAGCTGGAAGCACGGGAAATCCATTCTAAAGATATCCAAGGAGAAACGCTTCCCTTCCGCACTTATCGCGAGCTTCATCCTTGCAGAGCACGGTATGAAAAAGAGGGAGACCCAACAGATCCTCCTTAACCCGGAATTGTGCAAGAACCGGCGTCTCACCCAGGAACTGAAGGATGCCCTGGAGAAGGACAGGGTGTATTCCCCGTCGCTCAATGATAGACGTGCCATCGAGGGAAGAAAAGGTGAAAAGCGTCTCGAAGACTATCTCGATGAGCAGGGTATCGAATACTATGCAGAGCACGATCTGAGAGGGAACAAGAATTTCCCGAAGACCCCGGACATTCTCTTCAAGAAACACGAAGTGAACATCAAAGGATATCTTGTAAACTGGATAGAATCCAAGTCCAATTTTGGCTCCCCTTCGGAATTCAGAAACCACTACAGAAAACAGCTTTCCTCCTACACCGTGCTTTACGGCCCGGGGATCGTGGTTTACTGGTACGGGTTTGTGAAGGGCGTTAACAAGGACAGCTCCATTGTTGTGGTGGAAAGGGATTTTTTCAAGGATTGATCATCTTTTCTTTTGGATATTCTCTTCCGTAGATGCCATATTTTCATGCTCATAGATGGCCCGATGGTTCCACATCAATTTTTATTTCAGCCCCTTACAAATAATTTTTGTGTTTTTCTGGCAAAAATATCTCACCGCGGAGAACGGTTTTGAAAATCCAGTTTTAGGGCGGAAAGGAGTGGTTCCACTGGCGGACACTTTTTCTACCGCAGAGAGAAGAATTACAGCATAATATCTCCGCGACGCTCTGCGCCCTCTGCGGTTAAATCGTCGTGGTGGTCGTCGTCGTGGTGTCCCTGTGGTCATTTTCTTGTTTGGTTCCGACTTGTCCGTGTTAGGTACTGCATACACTCTAAAACAATGTCCTTTGTCCCGTCCCCTAACATGAACAGAAGGTAATCTCCACCAACACTCGGTGGAGGGGGCAGGAGGTCCGGGGCCTGTCTCCTCGACTCTGATATTATTCCAATCATTGGACATCCTTGTTCTTTTCAACACCTATGCTTGGATTGATAAGCTCTTCGATCTCCTCGGACGAAAGAATCTTCAAGCCGGGGCGGGTAATGCGTCGGGATAGATGGCGCTTGTGGGTGAGCATTCGGATCACTAAAAACAAGATGGACTGAAGAATATATACGTAGATTGGAGATAGCTTTTGACGTCCTTGTGAAAACTTCAGGCTGTTTGCATAGGGACCCACCCCCACCCCACCTTAGTTACCTACCCTGAGGAAAGAGTTTTAAGGCATTTCCACGGGCTCGGGTATACCGCGAGGTAGAAGAAATGGAAACACCTGGAAGCCTGTATTTCCACTGTCCGGAATGCGAGAAGGACACCCTTCATCACATCGTAAAGGCCAGATTCAGCTCGAAACGAAAGCTCACATTGAACGGAACCGCACAATGTACCGAGTGCGGATTCGTGCACCACATCGAGCTCAGCGAGGAGGCGGACATCGAGGTCCCTCTCGTTCTCAGCTCTGGGGATAAAACCGAGAAAACCGTTATCTCCTTACCTGCGAAGGATGAACTTGAGCAAGGGCTGGAGCTCATGTTCGGGGATGAGACCATCAAGATAACCAAGCTGGAGAGGAACGGATTGAGCCTGTCCAGGGCCTTGGTGAAGGACGTGGACACCATCTGGGCAAAGAAGTATGACAGGATCCCGATAAGGGTATCAGTCTCTCATGGTCCACGCACCTACTCCCGCAGGATATTCGCCGCACCGGACGAGGAGTTCGAGATCGGGGACCTCATCCGATTCAGGGAATACCGGGTGGCCGTAAAAAATATCCTAAGCGAGGAAGGGATGGTCTCGAAAGGTTTCGTGAATGCTAAGGAGATCGTGCGGGTGTACGGTACCTTTGTCCGGTAGGATGATCGGCTTTTAGAGCGTTAGCGTTATGCAAATGCTTCAACAGTATTATGCACAAACACCCCCGGCACCCCCATCGGGTCCCCCGTCGGCGGTGGCTGACGGAACCTGGACCTGCCCAAAATGCGGGAACAGGGTGGAAGGGAGGTTCATATTCTGCACCAATTGCGGCTTTAAGAGAGCGAA
>DAOVMN010000453.1 GCA_030630685.1 Thermoplasmata archaeon
AAAAAAGCTGAAGGAATAGGTTTTTTAAGAAAATCCCACTCCTGATTATCCGATGAATTGGAGGTTATGACGATGAAGATGAAAGAAAAGCTAACCACCAAGGTGTCGCTTCAAGAAGCAAGGAAAAGGGGAGATTTCAGTACATGAGAATCGATTTAAGATTAGTGCTTGTAATCAAACAACTTAAAGCAAAGCTTGCGGATAATATATTTAAATGATATAGAAAAGAAAAACTTATATACCAAAAATATTTGTGAAAAAGGAAATAAACATGAGTTCCTCAAAATCATCCAGCCTTTTTTCGTTCATCTTAATATTTATTATCATTTTAAGTTTTTTGATCATTGTGACAGCTGCTCCGAGTACATCCGGTGAAATCTCCCGCTGTAATTTGATGCCGATGCCCGCAAAGATCTCCTCTGGGCAAGGCAAATTGCCAGTGGATTCAGAATTTAGAGTAGTTCTGTCAGGTTTCAATGAGCCTCGATTACAAAGAGCGGTACGCCGAATGATCCAACGTCTGAGCACTAAAACTGGTATTCCTTTGCCATCTGAAATTGAAAAAGATGCTTCTAAAGCTCGACTTGAAATTAGCTGTCAAGGTCAGGGTGAAGAAATACAATCCATAAACGAAGATGAATCATATACTCTCGAAGTCAATTCTGCTCGAGCCCTTTTAAGTGCTCCCACTCCTGTGGGCGTTCTGCGTGGAATCGAAACTTTCTTACAACTCCTAAATCATGATTCTGAGGGATATCATATTCCTGCCGTTCGAATCCAGGACAAACCTCGTTTTCCCTGGAGGGGATTACTCATAGATGTCTGTCGCCACTGGATGCCCATAGAGGTTATAAAACGCAATTTGGATGCCATGGCTGCGGTTAAGTTAAATGTGCTCCACTGGCATCTGTCAGAAGATCAGGGTTTTCGAGTTGAATGCAAAAGTCTCCCCAAACTCCATGAGATGGGTTCAGATGGAAATTACTTCACCCAGGAGGAGATTAAAGAGATTTTAGACTATGCACGGGATCGCGGAATTAGGGTCGTCCCTGAGTTTGATATGCCTGGTCACACCACTTCGTGGTTCGTTGGTTATCCTGAATTAGCAAGTGCTCCCGGCCCATACCAGATTGAGCGTTTCTGGGGAATTTTCGATCCCTGTATGGATCCAACAAAAGAAGAATTGTACACTTTCCTCGGGTCCTTCCTTCGAGAGATGGCCATGCTATTTCCGGATGAGTACTTTCACATCGGTGGCGATGAAGTTAGCGGAAAACATTGGAGAAGTAATCCAGATATCACAACCTTCAAGCGTGAACATGACATGAGGAACAATCACGACTTACAAGCCTATTTCAACAAAAAAATTCAGGTTATTCTGAGCAAATACGGAAAAAAGATGGTGGGATGGGACGAGATCCTCCATCCAGATCTTCCCAAAGACATCGTAGTGCAAAGCTGGAGAGGACAGCGATCCTTAGCAAAAGCCGCACGTGATGGATACATGGGGATTCTTTCTTACAGCTACTATCTGGACCACATGCTTCCGGCTTCTTTTCACTACAAGGTCGATCCTTTGGATAAAGATGCTGCAGAGTTGACCAGTGAGCAAAAGGCCCGGATTTTGGGTGGCGAGGCTTGCATGTGGGGTGAATTCGTCACCCCCGAAACCGTTGATTCCCGCATCTGGCCGAGAGTAGCATGCATCGCCGAGAGATTGTGGTCCCCGCAAGATACAAAAGATGTAGAAGATATGTATCGCCGCCTTGAAGGGGTGGACCGAAACTTAGGCTGGCTAGGCATTACCCACCGTTCTAATTATCCTATAATGCTGCAGCATTTAGTGGGCAAACATGACATTGATTCCTTGAAGATACTCGCTGACATTGTGGAACCTGTCAAGTTCTATACTCGTCCCGGTACGCATGAATATACCCAGATGACTCCTCTAAATCGTCTTGTTGATGCTGCTCGTCCGGAAAGCCTTAAAGCGCGGCAATTCAGGAATATGGTTGATGAAATGCTGGCCGATGTGCCCAAGTATAGGATCAAC
>DAOVMN010000432.1 GCA_030630685.1 Thermoplasmata archaeon
ATACTAATTCAGGGATATACTGCGGCGAGGGCGAAGAAGGGGGAGTCTGCGACAAGGTCTATGTCGTCGGGGCCAACCACAATGCCTACTTCGGCTACACTTCGCACCTGTGGGGAGATATATATACTGGAGGAGGCGGGCTTTCGGTGTTCGACTTCGATGATGACACATGGACATCCCGCACCTGGGGACCTCCTGTCAATGATTTTAACAAGATGGCCGTTGATGAGAAAGAGATATGGGGAATAGGGGATAGCTCCATCCTTCGATATGACCGTGTCGAGGAAACCTGGGACCTGTGGACCACACTTCCCGGGCTATATGGCAATTATTTTTACATTTACTCCATTGCCATGGACGCCGACAGGGTCTACGTCGGCCTGGAGAACCAGATGGCGATCTTTGACAGGCAGGCCCGGCAGTGGGAGATGATCAATGCCTCGTCCGACGGGCTGCCCTGCGGCTCCATAGAATCGATCCTGTTGGTGGATGATATGGTGATCCTGGGCCTTACACGCGTCTGGAACTCGAGCCGGGGCAAGTTTGTCGGTGGAGGGGTGGCCATCTATTATTCGGGCAACGACACATTGGAGCTGTTCAATACCACCACTGGCGATCTTGCCTCGGATTATGTCTATTTCCTAAATGCCGATGCGAATGAGATCTGGATCGGCTATGCGTGGGATGCCGGGGCAGCATCTGTGTTCTATTTCGAGAACCACACCTGGCAGACCTTTACCACCTCTGACAGTGGGCTTCGCGGAAACGTGTACGGTCTCGCCCTTTCCACTGGATGGGTATATTTCCGCCATAGTGATCCTGATGAGATATCGGCCTACAACCGCACCACCGGCGAGTGGCGGGTGTACAACTTCTCCAATGGCATCTATGGCAATGAGAGCGGGTGGGAGATAGCGGATATATATGCGCATAACAATATCCTCTATGTGGCTACCAAGACAAAGTGGAGCGAGTATCCGGGATGCGAGATCAGTGTGCTGGATATAGACAGTGGTGTATGGGGGATCCTCAACCTTTCATCAGAGCACACATTCCAGTCCCATGCCTCCGAAAAAATAAACCGCATCCTGGTCAACAAGGAAGGGATATGGCTTACAACCGATTGCAAATGCATCGATCATTTCACCCGGGAACAGGAGCTCATACTTTGGCAGGCAGCAGACATCATCGATGTGAACGAAACAGCCGTATTCCACAGATTCGTTGACTTCCTCAATGAAACAGGGAAATACGGCATCAGGGTCACGCTCAGGACCGGGAGGGGACAGGTCCTTGCCATAGCTGGAGCGGTGTTCGAGCTTGTCAACCGCTCGACATTGTTGAACATGTCTGTCCCGAAGGAGTTCTATAAGCCCGGCGAGGGTATCGAGGTAAGCGGCTGGATTGCGAACCTTGCCGACATTGGAGGTGATTTCAACCTGACGGTATGGGACGGGCCGGATATGGTGTACAGCCAGAACCTCACCATCGATTCCATGGAAACAAGATTCTATTCCTTCAACTTCTCGACCATGAATTCCACGAAGCTTGAAGCGAGAGTTCAAGGTGCCAATGCCTCCCTGCACATCCGCATAAAAAAGCCCAAGCTCAACGTCACCCTAAATGTGCCTGCGATCGTTGGTCACAAGTCCTTCAATGCAACGCTGACTATCGAGAACACCGGGCTGGTCAATGTCTCCCTAAACATCGATTTCATGGGTGCAATCCACCAGATGGATATTGATCCGAACGGGATGTCGAGGATTAACCAGACCTTCACAACCCTCGAGGACATGAACATCACCGCAAACATCACCGGCGATGTTGTGTACGGTATCTGGAGGGAGGTGACCTTCGGGGATGCGGCATCCCTGATCGTGGATACCTCGGTTCTGCTGCCCGAGGGAGGGGCGGACATACCGTTCACTGTGTACAACACCGGGGCTTTGGACCTAAAGCTTGGCATCACATTCTCGGTCAACCCCATGGAGAACGTCACGGTGTTCGTTCCGAGAGGAAAAAACACCACTGCCACAATCTTCTTCAACCTCACCGCAGGTGCCTACACGATGACCTATTCCTCCGCGCTCTTCGACGGGCAGGTGGACATCAACATCACACCGAAGCTGAGGCTGGAATGGAATAACACCATGGTCAAGCATCTGAACGACACGCTGGAACTCATTTCCAATATAACGAACCTCGGGGCAGAGGATTTCACGGGCACCCTCGGATTCTCACTGCCGTTTGGTGAAGTCCTATCCCCGATCAATATCGGCATAGGCTCGACACGAACCTTCCGGCTGTACCTAAATATTGGAAATGCCACGCCGGATACCTACAACACCACCATCAGTGTGATCAGGGAC
>DAOVMN010000047.1 GCA_030630685.1 Thermoplasmata archaeon
CCTAATTCAACCCTGTGCAGCCTGGTTCTGATCATGAAATCCCTGCCAGGTTCTGGTTCGGGTTGACAGGCTAAGAATGCCATCCTGCAGTAGCTGTGCACATCCCTGTAACGGGCTTCCTCTAAGGACACACGAGCCTTATTGTAGTATTCCCGGGCACGGGTAACGTCCACTTCTCTCTTTGCAGCCCTA
Organism: Thermoplasmata archaeon; assembly: GCA_030630685.1. GTDB lineage: Archaea > Thermoplasmatota > DAOVMN01 > DAOVMN01 > DAOVMN01 > DAOVMN01. Next base: position 193 of record DAOVMN010000047.1, read on the forward strand.
AGGATGCACTTGTGTGTCTGGACAAGCCTTTCTACCGCTGATTCATATTTTGCGATCGCCCCGAGGCCAACCTCCTTTGCCAGATCGGCATAGTTCTCCGCAGAGATCACCTTCCCCCTGTCCAGGGCCTTTCTGGCCCTCAGGAGCATCTCTTTTGCCTTGGAGATGTCCACGGGAGGCAGGGATCTTCGAGCCAGATTATCTCTCATTTTTCTGCCTCCTTCCTGGATCGAGAATGGGATATGTTTCTGCTCATGCGCTTCATCCTGATAACGGCTTTCTTTGTTGTATTAATAAGTTTTTGACGGATGCGGCGCAAGGTGCTCACCAGGGCTTTTATATCACACATCTTTTCCCCCAGCGTCTTCTCTTCGATAATCAGATCGGGTCCTCTTAGCGGGATCCCTGTTTCGTCTGTTCCCTCCTGCAGATAGTCAATAACGGCCAAGAGGTTCTCTATCCTGTGGCCCAGCCGGACATGCATGAAGAATACCATCCTGAATATCACTAACGTCATTGCTGAAAGGATGAGGATCATGAGAATATTATTCAAAGATATGGGTGTCGTTAATGCAAGATACAGATCCACTCCCCATCCCTTAACGGTTACGGTAAAGATCAAGGCCCCGATAATGAGGGATAAAAGATGAAGGCTCGGGACCAATGAGAGCCCTTTGAGAAGTGGGAGGGAATGCAGCAGATAGAACCCCATCATAACAATAAACCCTAAAAGTATCTTGTCCCTGAGGACATCCGGACCCAGCAGGTATAGCAGGCCCAGTACCCAGGCGATGATGGATGAAAAGAACGGATGAATAAATTCCAGTGGAACCTCCGTCACCTCGGAATCACTGTATTGCCTCCAAAGATAGATGGTAAGACCCACGATGATCCCTGTTAGGAAATGCATCACCATCACAGGAGTAGATGAGTCTATGAATGCGTGCTCTACCCCCTTCAAGCCGCTGCCAAGCGTCGCGATCCCGATAAAAGGGACAAAGAACAGCAAGGGGACCATGAGGCCCACCTTAGGGTCTCTGGATTCGAGCGAGGAGACCACCGTGACCACCACGGCAAGGAATACAGCAAGGGTGACAAGGATCCCGGCACTCTCATTGCCCATGGGAAGGGTGAGGACGAGTCCCGCGATTGCCCCCATAAAGAAAGAACGCCAGGGATACCTCTTAGGGTCGGTTGGGTGCTTGTTGAAATGACCCTCCATCCCTCTGAAATAATGAAGTGCCCCAACCAGGAAAAGGATCGAGAGGCAGAGTCCGGCCAGCAAGGAGTTGGTGACAAGCCCGGTGGGTGGAGCATCGTGAATGATCATCTGCCTCTCCATCCGGTTGTTTTCCGGGTCATCATCCCCTTCGATTAAAGAGGACGATCCCACTATCCTGGCATAGATCTCGATTTTCTTCTCTTTTTCATACCATTTCAGTTGGTTTGGGGTGAAAGGGAACCTGAGGGTGGCGGTTCCATCGATCTTTAGCTTGGCTATCGATCTTGTTTCATGGTAGTCCTCGAACTCCAACTCCACTTCGATGTTGCTAAATGTTAGAACCTCAGGGTCCTGGATGCCCTCATAACCCGAACCCGTTAGGGTTACTTTAACCTTAATATCCGTTTCCTTACCCTCTAACACCCTGTCCAATTCAATGGCCTTGATCTTCAGGTCCATTCGGATGACCGTGGTAACGATATTGAAACGATCCCTGCGTCCACTCTGCGAGGTGATAAATAGGAATGCATTATAGTCCCCGATATTAGCGGTTTCCGGGATTGTTACAGTAAGGCTAATGGTTGCCTCCTCCCCTGGTCTGAGCGAAAGGGTGGAGGGTGTGGTGATGGGGAGCTTAGAGGGAGAATGCTGGAAAGTTATTATCTGTCCGGCCTCATCCAGATTTCTTACCTTGAGGAAATACCTAATCGATCCTCCACGAACCGAATAGCCGTGAAAGGCCGCTGTGAATCCTAAATGATCGTTGATGAAATAGGGATCCGGCTCTGGGCTAACGGCCTTGGCAATGGCAAGAACTACGGATATATTGGTCCCTCCCATGATGGAGGGGGGCTGCTCGGAATTGGCCGCTATCCTGAAGGTCATGGTATCATTTGTGGTTGCAAGATTAGAAGGGGTAATGATTATCACAACATCCCTTGATGAGAATGCCCCAATGATTATCCTGCGGGGTATGATATTTGCCTGCCAGCCCGAGGTGGTAAAGGCACTGACAGATACCGTATCCTCAACATTGCCCCTGTTGTGCACCTCGACCGTGATCTTTTTGGAATCCCCCGGAAATATATGATGTGTAACGTTTTGGGATGAGAGTTCGAGCCTCCTTGTGGGTCCTGCAATGGCCGTCACCGAGACGCTGGCGGATGCCCTCTCATTTCCGGCAGTAAGGGTGTAGACACAGCACAGGCCCCCGGGCGCATGATCGGGAATAACAACAATGCCATGTACATACGCGGTCTGATGTGGTTCCAGGCTTATCTGTTTGAGGGCAATATAATCGGTCCAGGGTTGGGAAACCGATGAGCTGAGATAGAACACATCCCTCCCACTGCCCGTGTTTGTTATGCCGAAAAGGTAGCCCACTTTTTCTCCCAGTTTTCCCTCCTTTGTGGTGACATTGCAGGAAAGGCTTACATTGCTGGTAAGCCCAACCTCGACACAAACCTCGGTATAGGCACCAATCTCTTCTCCCATAAGGCCATTTATCCGGAATTCGAATTTATCCGCGTATGCGTAATCCCCTCCCGCGGATACCTCCACCCCCAGAGTGCCTTCCTCCTTAGGCTCAAGAAGAAGGGAGGTAGGGTTTAATGTCATCCCCCACTCTAATTCTGTCAGTGTATGATTCTTGCCATTGTACCTCACACACTGTCCTATCATGAAGGTGAATCTTTCCTTAACATTCCCCGCATTGATTACCCTTATATCTATTGAGGCAATGAAGGGGGGATAGATCTTTGTGGCATATCTTGGATGTATTGATAACGCGTGATAGGGATCGACAATTATGGTTGCAATACCCGAGTCGATATAGTCCGGACTGACAAAGGAGCTGGCCGTGAGAGTGATCCTGCTTCTGGTGCCGTTCAATGAAGGATCCTCGATGGGGATGGTAACCCTTACCGTGATGGATGTGGATTCCCTGGGTCGCAGCAGGCCTGTAACTTTATCAGGGAAGTTAATCCAGGAAGGATGGTCTCCACTAACGTGAAGGAAGAATCTGTCGGGTCCGTTCCCTGTGTTCATCACCGTGAAGTTGAAGGTTAAGGACTGCCCCGGGATTGCGTTTTTTTCTGCAGTATCTTCGCGTATAACATCCACGCTCCCGCTCTGTTTTAGCCATGCCCTCAGGATCCCGGATACCCCATGCTCGGAAAGGGAGTTTTGACCAAGGATCACGATGCTGTAATAATAAGGCTCATCGAGAGAATACACCCCTTCCGGAAGTGTAATGGATAGGGAAATCGTCCTTGAAGTCCTTGGAAGGAGGCTGAAATCATTCTCTGATAGCAGGATATCCCATCCCTCATCTAAATGAACGATACCGAGGTGGATGACCGCCTCCCCATTCCCTTCGTGAGGATTATTTGATATATGTGTCACATTCAGCTCCACCACTTCTGTTCTGGACCCATACGGATCGATCGTAATCTCGGAAGGAAAGATCAACCTTGTATCATGAACCTGCCTCACCCTCATTTCATATTGAGCCTCGTCACCTGTAGCAAAATTGTCCGATTCTGTTCTTGCTACAAGGGTAATCCTGGATGTGGTACCAGCGAGCAGGCCTTCTTTTTCCAGGGATTCGGTTTCCATATCCCCCGGATATATTCCAATGTCTGGTATGGTGACCAGTATGGTGATGTTGTAGCCCTCACCTGAATTGAGAAATTCGGTGATGAAATAATCTCCATTTTCCCCAATGAAATCCACCTGCCCCTCATCCTTGCCTTTGATAAAGGCGAGCTGGGTCTCCCAATCATATTGGGAGTCTATGGATAAAAGGTATCTGTCAGGCTCTTCACCGGTGTTCGTGAGGTTAAAAGGGAGATGGTAAGAATCCCCGGGCTCTATCGTTCCAGATGAGGGCAAAATAGTGGTAAGCTTCAGGTCCGAGTGGTCTCCAGAGGCCTGTGGGGTGAAGAGGATCAAAAGAGCGATCACGAGGCATATAAGAAGGATAAGAAGGTGAGAATATCGTAAAGCAACACAATGTCTTCTAAGCATAATACTTCCTCCTTGCCTCCATGGATCTTTCAAGGAGATCCTGTCGGACATCCTTGATCATGCCTACGATGAGATTGTACCTGCTGACCATTCTGTGATTTATCATCCACCCTATGATGAGATAGAATGGGATGATATAGACAACAGGGAACTCCAGATTAAACCCAAATCCCGATATCACCATGGAGGACGATATGGCCTCCTCCACCGCCTCGATACCCGCTCCAGCACTTACCGCTATGAGGTAAAAAGGCAAGACCATGAGGGCACACATCTCAACAATGGGATAGGAGCGGGTCTTCCGGGCAATTAAGATTAGAAGGAGCGGGAATATCACGAACAGAGTGAGGTACGAGAGAAACAATCCTGTCCAATTGCCATCACCAAATAAGTAGTGCCAGGGAAGATTGAATATGGAACCCCACATGAGTGCGAATAGCAGCGCAAAGAGGAGGAAGAAGGCCCTATCGGTCTTTTCTTTCTTAATGACATATCCCCCGAATCGTGCAACCACCAACCAGCCAAGGACCAGAAGCACCAGAAAAACAGCAAAAGATGTCATTGCGTCCATGTTCGCCTGATCGGTCATATAGGCATCCCTGACCACCACCTTGTTCTTCCTTTGGTTATTGTCCCTATACTGCTCCACCTCTCCCTGGTAGGTAGAATATTCCTCTATTTTAATTATGAGGTCATCCTCTTTTTCTTTCTCATTCCATCTCAGGGTTTGAATCCTCCAGATCATTTTTATATCTGAGCCCTCTCCGATCCTGAGCCGTTCGATGGTATGGCTCAGGATCCTCTTCCCATCGAAATATCCAACTATCTTGAGATTCCGGATCAGGTCTATGCCATCATAACCGGAATCGATCTCAAAGAGGCCGAAGGACGCTTTCACAGTGAGGCATACCTCCACCTCTTTCCCCTCATGGACTTCTGAAGGTATGTCCACTTTCTGGAAGAAGAGATCCAGGTAAAGGATTCTGGTATATATCAGAATGGAATTGGAGGAAGAAGGTGAACTAATTCTAAAGATGATGGGCTCTTTCTGAGACCTTGGGGGCTCTGTAATTGGGTTGATGCGAATGTGTAATTTAAGAGGGATAGGGAGATACTCCTGCGCCTTGAAACTACCGGATACACCCACACCATTGCCCATGGTAACGGATATGTCCATGTAGGATGGTGAGGATATATCTGGAATAATAAACTCTGTATCGTCCCCCTCCCCAAGGTTCATGAAGGTGAATTCATAGGTGATGGTCTTGTTCCCATAGCAATACCCCTGAATCGTACCAAGTCTGTAGGAATCATTGGTTAGATTCGGGTCGAAGGTGTAATAAGAATCCATCGGACTGGAAGGTGAATCCACCCCTATGAAAGACAGGTAGGTGTTTGGGGTGTATACCTCACTATAGGCTCCCTTTGATGTGGCGTTTATCAGAAATCTGGCATATTCTCCCGGGTTTCCATGATATTGGTTCTGGGAGGGTGAAAAAACATCAACCGATATTTCCCTGTTTGTGAATGCCCCAATGGACAGCGAGGTCTTTCTAAGGGATGTTCTCCAATAATCCACGCTATTCTTCACGGAAAGCTCCACCACGTCAACGCCGTTCCCAAGATTCTCGATTACCAATGTATAGCTTGTTTTTCTTCCTTGAATGATTTTGTGAGAGGTATCCGGGAAATGGATATTTATTTCATACGCCTGGGATACCCGCAGGGAGATATCTGTGGAGGTCCGATAGTATCCCTCGATCGCAATAGTGATGCCGTAATCTGTATCTGCAAGGGCCCTGGGTGGAATCCTTGTAAAGAGGTATATCCGGGAGCTGGAATAGGGTCGAATGGACAGGTTCGAAGGCATCCAGACCCAATGGTCAAGTTTCCCCTCCCCTGCAAATGAGATGTTAACATCGAGGCCTTTCGTATTGGAGTTGTTCAGGGTAATGTTGTGGTCACTTTTGTTCTGGATGATCAGGGTATGCCTGACCGTTTCATTTGGTCCAGCCGATATCAAGGCCTCTAAGGGTATAATGTGGATCTCGGTGAGATTCCCTGTCACCACACTTATATTGATTCCCTGGAACTCCTCTTCCCTCATATTTGACAGAGTGGGCACTGCCCGGATGGTGACATTCAGCCTCTCCCCCATAAGGGCGTTATCGGGTGCCAGAATTGTAATGGTGAGGTCCACAGACTCGCCGATCTGAAGAAACCTGCGCTCGAGTGAGGACTCGATGCCCCAATCATCCGCCCTGCTCTCATGATGGATGCCCTCGATATCCACCACCTTCTCCATGCTCACATAGAGCTCTTCAGGAAGGTTACCGGTATTGGTCATCAGAGACTCGAAGCTCAAATTCTTGCCTGGTAGAACCACACCGTTCGTATCTCCGAAAATAGTCATTGAGGAATTCCTTCTGATCCCAACCACCACCTTCAGGGTAATGGAATCCGTTTCCCCATCCTTCGATAGATCGGAGGTAGCGGAGATCGTGAAATTCATTGTACTCCCATAAGGTGGGGCTCCCTCGGTTGGAACAAGAATGTAGATAAAGAACTCGGTTATATCAAATGGCTGGACTGGCTCTGTCAGGTTGCTTTCCAGGATGATCCAATGGCTCTCCTCTCCTTCCATGATGGAGATGGCAAAGGAATCTTCTGCATTTCCCAGGTTCTGTATTGAAAGGGGATGTTTCACCTGTTCTCCGGGATTGCAAATGACGGTATCGTTCTCCACAAAGAGCGAGGCCCTGCCCGTTTTTTTAAGATAGGTTCGGGTGGTGACCTCACTGCCGTTCCCGGATGTCACCTCACCACGCACACCAACCAGTAACGGCTCGGGTGTCCATTCCTCTCCAACCGGGGCCACAACCGAGAGGCTGGTGTTGAATGTCATTCCCGGGGCTGGTGAAAAGAAAACCGATTCCCCGAGGAACACATTCCAGAGGGAAGGAATCTCGGTTGATACATCGAGGAAAACCACATCGCCATTTCCATCGTTGGAGAGATAGGTGGCTTTCAGGGCGTAGTTTGCTATCCTCTCGCTCTCCTCGCCTACCGTGGTGACAAACAATGTGTCAGGTACCGCCTCGAGTGCTACATTGTGATGGGCTGCCATCCTTGCCTCGAATTTATCGGTTCCCTTGGAGGTAAAATCATCCGACATGGAGGATGCCCAGAGAGAGATCGTGCAATAGCTTCCACTCATCAGTCCGTTCTGAGTGTTCCAATCTTCATCCCCCCCGAGCATGGGGATATGGATCATTATTTCCACAAGGAGGCCCTTCCCGGCAGGCAGTCCCGTGGTCGTGATCATGCCCGTCTCTGAACCAATGAACGAAACGGGTTCTCCGTTCGCCTCGCTGGTAATGGATATTACTTCTCCTTCCCACGCATACTCCAGGGCTATCTCAAGCAGGTATCTGTCCGAGACTGTGGCGTTGTTTTTCACACTGAAGTTGTATCGTGCATTCTGACCCGGGTGGACCAATAGATCCCCGTCTATTCCAGTCACCTTCACTCTCTCGGATTCGCCGGAGGAGGATGTCGAGATGCAAAGAGCTACCAAAATGATTGCTATAAGAGTTAAGAAAAAGGTAAGGCCCCATTGGCCGGGGTTGCAGCTTCCATGGGCGAAATCCGACATCGAAGATGGAAGGGCATCCATTTTATTTAAAGTTTCTATTTCTGGATTTCTGGTGCTCCAATGCACCGGCACATTAACTGTCAGGAAGAAGCCGGGCTTCTGCGCTATAGGTTTCTGGATAACCCTATTCCACCCATGGAAAGTTATTTAACAGACAACAATGTTTTCACAGGTGATGCATCAAGAGTGCCCAATTCCTCCATTTTCCGGAATCCAGCCCCTTGTCCAAACTTCGAGCACCTGCGGTTCCATGGGGGGCGTTGCGAGTGCGGAGGTGTCCTGGGGGTTCTTTGAGGGAGAGGTCCCCCAGGGGTGGCGGAATGATTCCGTAACTGTTGTGGACGAAGGGATCAGGGAGACCGTCGATGACCTTATGTGCCATATGTTAAAGATTGGTAACTTTGTATCCAGAAGGTGTTTCTGTGGATAAAGTAAAAGGCAAATTGTTGTATTTATCTGAAAATGATGAAATAGTAGATAAAGATAGAAGTGAGAGTTTAATATTAAGGATCGGTGGTATTTTTGGAATCATATGTTTGTCTGCGTTGATTCTTATTTTTAAAGATAATATTGGAGCCATGATATTATTATTTATTGCACTATTTTTCCCAATTCTTTTTATTGTTTCTTCTTTCTTGTCTGATACCTTAAAATTATATGAAAAAGGGATAACACTGCCATTTCGCTCATTAAAAAATTTTCGGTCGTGTCCCTAATTGACTGAAAAGATAATAAAGTATCACCATATTCCAGTGCTTGGGGATACGGATGACACAAAACACAGACGCACTATGGTGCTGGAATGAAGATTGCCCCGACTATGGGGTAAAAGACAAAGGGAACATTGTTCCCAAAGAATATTCAGGCAAACATGGTAATGTGCTCTATCGTTGCAGAACATGTGGTAGTTGTTTCAGTGAGACACATGGGACTCCATTCTTTGGTCTGAAAACACCCAAAAAAGAAATTATAAGGGTACTTGCGATGCTGCCGGAGAAAGGAAGTATTCGCGGATTAGCCCGTGCAACTGGATACGATAAGGACACTATTTGCGCTTGGATCCGACGTGCTGGTGAACACACAAAACAGGTGAACGAATACTTCATGCGAGACCTTCACTTGAATGCTGTTCAGGTGGATGAAATCTGGGCATATATAAAAAAAAGAAAAAAAACGTCAAACCTAACGAAGAAGGGGTAGGGGATTACTATTCATTGACAGCGATAGACAGAGATTCCCGGCTATTTATCAGCCACAAAGAAGGCCCAAGAGATTCGGATAACTCCGAAGCTCTTTTCATGGATATCGAGAAGAAGAGAGACAGTGATAGTCCACTTCCGATATTTGTATCAGACGATTGGGATTCTTTTGAGGAAGGTCTTCGTCGGGTTTACAGCATAACTGAAATACCGGCCTACTGTGGGAGAGGGCGTCCTCCAAAACCTCGATTGGTTCCTCACCCTGATCTGAAATACGCACAGGTTATTAAAAAAAAGAGGAAAAACCGGGTGGTGGAAACCCTTGGAAGAGTGGTCTATGGAGATGAGGACGAGGTGCGAAGGGCATTAGGTGTGGATGAGAACGGAGTAATTTCTACCTCCTATGTGGAACGGCTGAATCTCACTATTCGTAATTCGTTGGCACGGTTTATCAGAAAAGGCATGAATTTCAGTAAGGACCAGTATGTCCACAGAAGGGTGATGGATTTTTATCAAGGATGGTACAACTTCTGTGTAAGAGTTCAGCCATGTGAAGTTTCTAATATCTTGGGCCCATAATCCAAAATATTCTCACCTTTTTGGTGGATCGTATGCAGAACACTTGTCAAAATTCCATAGATTTTAGCCCCCTTTTCAGATTTACTCCCACCGCTGATCTTTCTTGCAACAACACTGTGCCGAATTCCTCGCTCGGCACGATTATTTGTAGAATCAACATTGGGATTTCTTACGAATTCAAACAAATTATCTTTTC
>DAOVMN010000325.1 GCA_030630685.1 Thermoplasmata archaeon
AATCCCATGGTCTGCCATTGTTGTGCCCGTCATCGTCATATCCCTTCGGGGACCGGTGTGCAGTGCAGTTCCATAATATCTTCACACCTTTTAGTTTCTCTTTCATTATCGGTGGGGCTTCGTCCTTGGGATAGCACACACCACTGCCAGGATCCGGAGGATACTCTTCATCGGCGCGGTAGAAAAGATATTCCCTCCAGAACCGTCCACCGTTTTCAGGAGTGGCCGGGTCCCCGGTCTCCGGCTTTATATAGGTGGGAATCTCGTCCGTGATCTTTGGATGGACTATGTACCAGTAATAGATGTCCCTGGGCAGTTCATATTGTTTTCGTTCACCGCTTTCGTTCACCCAGTATGTCGTGGTGGTGTACCTGCCTTCCGGACTCGATCTTTCCACGAGGTCCACATAATCCAGTTCAGGGTCGATCCTGTAGATCAATTCCGCATTCTCCCTGAAAACCTCGGGATAGACATCGCTTCTCTGAAGGATGCTCGTCGGGGTATGGGCAATGGAAAAGCCGATCTCGTCGGCATACTGCTCATCCGCATCCAGAATGAGACGGGCGTAGGTGTCGGTCAGCTCGATCTCCTCTCTCACCATGACTTTTCTCGTTGGGACAGTTATGCTTCTCGGAATCGTCACCCCGGACAATTCCTGAATGTCATATTCATAGACCATGCCGGAACTCAGGTCAACGAAGCCAGGATTGCGGGCGGTACCGAAGTTCTTGAAGTACATCGCCTCTCCGTCGCCGTCCCCGGCCATGAGGTCGAAGCAGAAATCCCCGTCCAGGTCGGCAAGTGCGGGTACAGCATGGCTATCCACCCTTATCCTTCTCTCACCATCCGCATAAAGGGTGGGGTCTTCAACCCAGTTGTGCCCGGATGTTCCCGTGTCCCGATAATAATGAATGGTGCCGTCGCCTTCCCCGAGGATGAGCTCGAAATCCCCGTCGTCGTTCAGGTCGCAGAACGCAGGAGCGGTATAGCCGGTCATATCAATGGATTCGTACATGCTTGGATGAAGGGTCCATACCCCGTCGTTGTTCACATAGTAATAGAGAACATTGTACGCACTGCCGATGGTCAGGTCCGGGTCTCCGTCGTGGTCGATGTCCGCTAATGCGGGATTGCTGTGGCTGCCCACATTGATGCCCTGGTACATGGAGCTGTCCTCTTTCCATTCCGGTTCTTCCTTCGTGCCGATGTTCTCGAAATAATGCAGTGTTCCGTCCTCGGAGCCTATAGTCAGGTCGAGATCCCCATCCCCGTCCATGTCCGCGAAGGCCGGAGTGTTCCTGGTGCCGATGCTGGATGTGATATTGGAGTACATGCTGAGGTTTTCCAGCCAGATGGGCATGATGTAATTCCCGACATTCTCGAAATACCGGAGGCCGTCCTCGGAGCCCACCGTCAGATCCATGTCGTTGTCCCCGTCCAGGTCTGCAAAGGCAGGTGCGCAGCGTGAGCCTGCACTCAGTTTCACCTCGCTGAGTTCCCCGAACTTGTTCGACAGGTCGCGGCGAAGCCAGAGCGGAACCTTCATTATTGCTTCCGATACGGTTTCCGGCAGGCCGGCACAAACATCGGGCAGCGAGATCTGGGCAACCTCGGATGTGTTGCTGTCATAGAAGAGGCATCGACTCTCGCCGGGCGGCACATCGATTATTTTCCTGCTTGTGATGCTTATTTCTTCGCTATGCTCTCCTCTGGTCCCGGGGATGTCTGTGTGGTATGGCAAGGAGCCGACCAGTATGGAAAGGCATGCTATTATTATAAAGACTCTCTTCATGGTTTCACACCACCACATACCACCAATTTGCTATAAGTTTTTTTCTTTTGTCACGGAATCTCCAAAAATCTGGAACTATCCTTTTCATTACAGGTTAAATGCAATTTCAAGCAATCAAAAGAATTATAAACACCCTCTCGTGAGCCTACCCAATGAAACGGATCCGGTGTCCCATCCACAATTACGTCACACTAACCGGCCCAGCTCTTGGCATTGTTGACCTTCCAGAATTTCAGAGGCTTCGCGGAATAAAGCAGCTTGGCATGGCATACATGGTCTATCCCGGGGCCCGGCACACCCGGTTCGAGCACTCCCTTGGTGTATGTCATCTGGGAGGGGTGGTTTCGGATACACTCTCTCTTCCCAAAGAGGATAGGGAGATGATCGCCCTCTCGGGTCTCCTACACGATATCGGGCACGGCCCCTTCTCCCATATAATGGAATCCGTGAGCGGTAAGACGCATGAGGAAAGGAGTGCCAGGAAAATAAAAGAAGGAAGGATCGTGGAAGAGCTTGAAAAGGCGGGGATAGATCCGCATGAGATTGCGGATACCATAGCTGGTAGATCCCGTTTATCCCCGTTTATTTCCTCTGAGATCGATATCGACAGGATGGATTATCTCCTTAGGGATGCACACTACACCGGGGTGGCCACAGGGGTGGATGCTGGTCGTCTCACCGCAGTAATGGAACTTGATGGAAATAAACTCGTATTCAGGGAAGCCGGGCTTGGGGCCGTGGAGGCTCTTTTGATGGCCAGATTCATGATGTATCCGTATGTATATTATCACCACACAGCGAGGTCTGCGGAGAGGATGCTGTCGCGAGCTATCAATATCCTGATCGAATCCGGGCAAATGGATGAGGGAAGACTCTGGGAAATGGATGACATCGCTCTCGTGGCCGCCCTCAGGGGCTCATCTGGTCTCTCTAATGAACTCATGAGGATGATCGATGAGAGACGGCTTTACAAGAGGGGTTGGGAAATCTCTCTTAGCCAGCTTCCCAAACTTCTGGACTCCGATCTCACCCCTTTACAGCTTCTGGGACTCCTGCGGCATGACTTGACCAAAGAGAAGATCGAATTATTGGAGAGGGAGATCGCCCGGCTCATGGACATCGAGCCGGAGCAGGTGATCATTGACTTCCCTTCGCCTCCTGGTCTCGACACACGGGAGATCGGCATACGATTGAGGGATAAAAAAGTGGTATCGGGCAGGTCGGTCTCAAATCTGATTTCTATCCTCGATAAGGCACAGCTCGACCACTGGAAAGTAAGGGTCTTTGTGCCCGAGGAAAATAGGGAAAAGGCGGTAAGGATCCTAAAGGGAAAGATGCCTGCATTCCTTCATTTATAGTCGCAATCAGGGACAAGGCTTGAATTGTCTTTCAATGAAAATGAGGGAGGTAGGACGGACTCGGTTTTGTGAAAAAGGCCCAGTAGAGGGGGATGGGATGCACTCTAACAACCAAACGCATCGAGCCCGCCCATGGGTTACATTCTCTATCTAA
>DAOVMN010000072.1 GCA_030630685.1 Thermoplasmata archaeon
AGCACTTCGTGCATCACGCCAAATCATAAAACCAGGTGAAGGGAAGAATACCTATGGAATTCCCGGTCAGTACCGGGTAATCCTTGAAATAGGGAATCCGATTCAGTCCTGAAGCTCCATTGCTTCGATCCTTTCTCCGATCTCTTTGTCTGTTAGTCGCTTGAATGCTTTCTTTGTAATGGTGGCAACCTCAATCCCGTTGCCCGAGGCAGCGTCCCTTTTCATTGCAGCATGTATACCCCTTATGGCCAGATTTATGCCCTTCTCAATGCTTATCCCCTTCCTGTAGTGGTCTTCCAGCACGCCATAAACATAGGGTGAGCCTGAGCCTGTGGTGACATAATCATCAGGTATGGAACCCCCTGCGGCATCGAGTGAGTACACCTGTGGGCCGCGGTCGTCGATACCGCCAATCAGGAGCTGAACCCAGAAGGGATAGAACTTCCTGCCGTTGAGGATATTGGCCATTAAAGTGGCTGCCGCCTTGATGGTCATTCCCTCATCGTGTTTCAGCCTGTAGATCTCTGTCTCGGCAGTGAGCCACCTGACAAGCACCTGGCTATCCCCTACAAGTCCTGCCACGGTCATACCCATGTGGTCATCTATCTTGAATAATTTCCTGGTCGTTTTGTGGGCGATAAGCGTCCCCATGGTGGCTCTCCGCTCAGATGCCATTACCACTCCTTTGTCGCAAACGATTCCCACCGTGGTTGTTCCTTTCTTAAGTTCCTTCTCGTTCATTGAATTACACCTTTCCAAAAATTACTTTTTTCTCTGAGTGCCTGTCCTGAAAGAAATTCTTGCCTCTGTTTTTTTCTTTCTTTACTTCCTAATTTTAATCTTATATTTATAAATTGTCCCTGCTATCGGGGAAGGATTCAACGCCTCTGATCTTTCGTAATACCCTAAGGTTCAATTCCTCCAATCCCTTCTTCACTTCCTCGAAATCCCTCTCACGGATCAGGGTATCAATATGTTCAACATCGGTCCGGAATATATCGTAAACCAGCGCATCCTCGATCTTTTTTACCACCTCGTCTCTGAGCTCAAAGATATTCTCCTTTTGTTTCAGGGCATTATCGAGTTCCCGTTCTGCCTGCTCGATATGCTCATCGAACTCATCCCTATCCTTTGCTTCCAATGCCCTCCGGATACATGCCTCCACCTTGGCGGGATCAAGGGATTCATCTTCTATGACATCACGTATCCGGGTGATCTCGCCTTCCCTGTACTCCTTCTGTGCAACAGCTTCGATGAGGATCTTCTTGGCCTGTTTTGCATAATACATGGCCGAGGCAAAGTCCCCTTTCTTGAAACTCTGTTTGGCCTCAAGATAGTCTTTCTCTGCCGTTTCGTTGAACTCCGCTACCTTTTTCATGTCCTTTAGGCTTCTGAGATGCTCCCTGGCGGTCTCCATCTGGTTTAACACGGTCTTTGCTTTCTTCTTTACAGACTCCACTGTTTTGAGGGCATTCTTGTACTCGCTCCTCTGTTGGAGGGTTTTGCATTCCCTCAATTCCTTCTCCAGCTCGTCCACAGGCACGCTTTCTGTCTTTAGCTTTTTGAGGGTCTTCTCAGCACCGGATATTGCCGAAGCAGTGATCTCCTCGATGTTCTCTTCCTCCTTCCTGAGTTTCCCCTTCAGTTCGAGGACCTTCAGGAAGCGCATATAGCTCTGGCCTATAGGAAGGGAAAGGAATGAGTAGATCCATACCCAGTTCGGGAGGATTAAAGCTCTACCGGTGAGATCCCAGTAGGGCTCCCATGGAATGGATATGTAGGAGTGGGGGAGATCGTCTACGAAACTGTGGAGCCACATGAAGATAGGGATGGCGATGAGCATGGTGAACATCATGGGCTTCATCTGATTGGAGGAGAGTTCGGCCTGCATCTTCATGACCTCTGGCTGAAGCTTCTTGAGCTTCTCTATTCGCTTTTGGTTCCTAGATATCTGTGCCTCCCTGAGCTCTTTGTTGAAGGCGAACATCGCCTTCTGGGTCTTTGCCATCTCCATCCAATCTATGAAAAAATGACGGATTGTGGTGGAAAATAATATCATGATCATGCCTGCAAAGAAGATGGTGAGCACAGGGTAATGATGATCAAATCCCAGGGCAGGTTCAAGGAGGGCACCCATAGATTCGCCCATCCACATCCTGAGGTCCCTGTTGAAGAGGACCAACATAAAGATGAGGAGGAAGAACATCAGGAATATCTGGCTTGTGTCCGCCTGGGGTTGAGGGCTCTGACGCTGCTCAGGCATGCGGTTACTCCTCCCCGAAGAAGCCCCTGAGTACAGGATGCATCTCAACCATCTGTTCTTTGCCGATCTGTTCATAGAGCCGGATCATGATACCCACCGTGAGCAGCACCCCGGTTCCGCTTGTCTGGCCGACGGTCCCGATCATGTTGGCAACGGCCGCGAGAAGACCCACGAAGGCACCGCTCAACAGTGTAACCTGGGGGATGTATTTCTTTAATACGATCTCGAGAGATTTTGGACTCCTTCTGAATCCGGGTATCTGCATCCCGCTCCTGTGTATCTGTTTTGCCACCGCATCCGCACCCATGTTGGTGGTCTGTATCCAGAACTTGGCAAAGACCATGGACCCCCCTACCATTACCCCCAAATAAACGATCACCCTGAGGGCAACCTGCCAGTACTCGTGATCCATCATGTAGACCCCGTATTTATCCGGGTTGAAGAGCGGAAGCAGCCATTCATGAACTCCTCGCATGGTTGTGAGATACCAGGCTCCCCCTGCGGAGGGTCGAGTTTCTCCTGGCTCGAACTTCCCTATCCACCAGGCATGTCCGATCACTGGAATCTTGCTCAGTGTGGGATGGGTGTAGAAGAGGAGCGAGAACATGTTGACGTTGGCAAGAAGGGCCGCCATAAGGATCACGGGGATATTGGAGGCATAGACGAGCCTGATGGGGTATCTTCCCCTGGCACCCCTGGCCTTTTCTGAGGAAATCGGGAGCTCGATCCTCGCGGATTCCGCATAGGCCACGATAAAGAATATGACTATGGTACCTAAGAGTGCGATAATTGGGTTGGGCTGGCCCAGGAACATCCGTTCGAAGCCCTGCCCTATGATCTCGGATGAATTCATATGTGTCCAGAGGTAATGGGTCCTGAATATGGTTCCAGTTGGAGGATTCGAGACAGATACATCCGCTGAGGTGTTGGCGGGCTCCCAGTTGAAGGTACCTGTAAATATGGCCTGGGAAACTCCCGCTGCAATGAACATGGATATTCCCGAGCCAATGCCCCATTTGGAGATCACCTCGTCCATAAGGAATACCATGTAGGAGCCAAAAAAGAGCTGGACGATAATGATAGTCCTGGCCCAGTTGAGCGGGGAACCGAATGGCATGCCTCCTAATTTATCGGACAGTAATGGGTCGGGTTCAAGGTAACCAAAGACCTGAGGGACCGCTTCCACGAAGATCATGACGATGACCAGAACCTTCTGTGTGCCCTGGTAGATGGCCTTATCCGCGGCCTTCGTGAGGTCGAGCTTGATGATCTTGGCTCCTGTGAAGAGCTGCATGATAATAGAACCTGTCACAATCGGGCCGATACCAAGGTGCAGGATGGAACCGCTGGAACCGGCCATAATGGCCCTGAATTCCGAGAAGGTATCGATGCTGGTCTTGCTGAGACCATAGATCAGCACGTTGGTCATTCCAAAATAGAGGATAAGGATACCTAAGGTCCACATCATCTTTGTCCGGAAATGCACATGACCCTCGGGTTTCTTGATGGCCGGCATCCGGTCGATGATGGGTTTAAGTTTGAATAGAAAGCTCTCTTTTTCCTCAGCCATTGGTTACACCTCTGCTGCGGCTCTATTTGTTCAGGATATCTCCGCCCGCCTCCTTGATCTTCCCCTCGGCCGATGCCGAAGCAGAGTCCACAATGATATTATATGGACGGGATGGGGTCCCCGTACCCAGGAGTTTGTCCACGCCCATCTCCTTGAGATTTACCTCGAAGGCTTCGTCCCTTACCGAGTGCTTCCTTACCGAGTGCTTCGCACTCAGCCGGAACTCGGAACTTCGTTCCTCATTCGCACTCAAACGGCTCTCGGATAAATCCTCACGCGATTTCCGGATGATACCCTCGTTCTTTAGGATCTCGAACCCCTCTTCGATGTCCCTGATGTTGATTATGGTGGGATGGGAAACCACCTCCTGGGGCCTCTTGAAACCATGGCGTCCAAAGTGACCGGGCATAAACTTGAGGTAGGTAATATATTTATGTTTGTGAAGGCCGGCATTGCCTCTGCCACCCCTCTTTCCCTTGCCTCTTCCTGCTTTCTTTCCCCTCCCATGGGTCCTGTTTCTTCGCAGTTTAGAGGTGCGTCCCATTAGATCATCCTCCTGATTAGTTCGTTTATTGCCTCTCCCCTGTTCCCGAGTGCTCCTCCGGCATTGTAATGTCTCTTGATGCTCCTGTATCCCTTGACCGGTGGATGGAGCCTGAAGATGGGCTTCACCTCTGAAAGCTCACGAATGTCCGCCATTCCTTTCACGATAGCCCGGGCAAACTCCTGGATCGATTCGTACTCTGTGTGTTCCTTCATATACGCCTCTGTGATCGGCCTGTTGCCCGCTAACATGCCCCTTTTTGATATGAGCTCGGCGAGTGTCTCTGCCTCGATGGGACCGTAGGTAATGTAATCCTTTGCTTTCTGAAGCATCCCGAGATACGATGCGCTCTCTTTTACCAAGGTGCAGTGGTTGGCACGGGTGAGATTAAGCATCTTCATTGTGGCCTCGATATCCCTATTGACATTAACGTGACCCCTGATTCTGATGACCGCGATCATTCCTCGACCCCTCCAGCAATTATCCTGAATCTCTCCTGCTGTCTTTTGTTGATCTTCATCTTGGAAAGGTTGAGAAGGGCGGCATTAACCGCCATCGCGTAGTTTATGGTGGTCTGGGTCTGCCCTTTGGTGGTTGCCCAGAGGTCCTTTATCCCTCCCAGTTTTAGGATCTTCTTTGCCACATCACCGGCAGCGAGTCCTACGCCCCTTGGTGCGGGCATGAATGTCACTTTCACACTTCCGGCCTTGCCGGATGTTCGGTAGGGTATGGAATGTGGTGTACCGCATCCGCACTCCCAGGAGCCGCATCCTCTCTTCAGTGGGAAAATGTTGAGCTTTGCATTATCGATGGCCTTCCGTATGGTGGGTCCAACCTCCTTTCCGTGGGCCCTCCCGAGACCAAGATATCCATCCCCGTTGCCCACTGCAACCGTCACCGCGAACCTTATCCTTCTCCCGGAGTCTGTCATCCGCTGGACCATATTCACATCGATGACCTCGTCCTGGATTTCTCCAAGGAGGATGTCAACGATCTCCGGTTCCCTGAGCACAAGCCCGGAATTAAGGACATCTTCCATATTGGTGATCTTACCTTCGCGCACCATTCTACCGAGCTTGGTCAGTGGGGTCCAGTATCTGTCTACTCCTTTCTCCTCGAGGTCTGGAATCTTCGTGGTCTCTTTATTAGCCGGGCCAATATCTTCTTTAGGTTTTTCTTCTTCTCCTGCAGATTCCTTACCGTCCTGTGTGGTTTCTTCAGTTCCCTCCGCGGTATCTTTCGCAGCGGATTTCTCCTTGGTCCCTGAGGCCTTCTCTTCAGAGACCCCGGTTTCCTTGATCTTCTCTTCCTCGTTCATTGAAATGCCTCCTTGAGCGAGGCCATTACCTTTTCAAACTCCTCTTCAGCGTTTATGTGGGCACCTTTTATTCTGTCCTCTGTAGGGAATATTTTCCCTCCATGGGGTATCTCCACACCGGCATCCAGCATTCCCTTAAGCGCGGCAAAGCTCCTGTTGCCTTTGGTTGGTCGGCGTAGCCCCAGGTCAAACACTGCTTTCCCTATGCCTTTTTGAATGGCTCTCTTACCGGCGATAAATCCGGTCATATAGGCGGCAGGAACATTGCAGGCGGAATGTGCCCACCCGAATTTCTTGAGCTCGGTGGCCTCTGCTGCTGCCCGAACCCTGTCCCCCTTCATGTCAAACTCGATGAACTGAACCTGTATGTTCCTTAGTGAGCGTCTTACAATTACTCTGGGCAGGTTGGATTTAAGGAGTGCAAGTCTTGCTCTGTAATCGGTTTTTCCCTCCCTCCTTCTTCGAAAAGGAACCCTGTGTCTCGCGTCCATGGCCATCTTCATTCCTCCCTGGTCACGCCGTCGCTTATGAGATGGGACCTGAGATGTGCTCGTGACCTGAACATCCCGCCCTTGGCTCTCATGTAGTACTTGCGATAAGCAGTCCTATCCATCTTGCCTTCTTCCCTGAGGGTCCTGAGCTCCTCACGAATGGGCCGTATGGTGTTTATCCATGCTCGCTTCTTAGGGCTCCTGGCTTTTGTTCTACCCTTCCTCGAACCATGACCTCTTCTTTTCCCTTTTCTTTTCTGCTCTGCCATGGCCCTTGCCCTGCCCCTGGAAACCCCCTTCTTCTGTTTCTTCTGAATGACGTTCATGGCGATGAGTTCCTTGATATCGTCCCTGGTAACGGCATCTTCCACTTTTTCCAGGGCATCGGTACGATCCGCGATCCAGACGCGCTTGATACCGCATTTCATAACCTCGGCGGCCAGTCTCTTCTGAATTGAAATATCTGTCATCACAATCCCCTCCTGTTGAGCACCCTGATGTTCAGGCTATCGGCCTTCTCGACGATGTCTATCCTTTTCCGTAATCCTACAGTGTGCCCGATCCTCACAGCCTCTTTCTCAGGATCCAATCCATCAAGATCTGAAGGGTTGCGCACGAGCACCTCTTTAAAACCACTGGGATGGAGCCCTCTCACCTTGGATGGGGTCCTGTAACCCACCCTCACCACAGGGGGACGGTAGCCCTTGTGTGTCCTCATCTTGGAGTGCAGACCTTTTGGCCTCCTCCAGTGGTCACCAAGGCGCTTGTACCTGAACCATTCCTGGCGCTTGAATGCAGGAAGACGTCGTTCTTTCTTTCTATCGAGCATTGCCCTGACCTCGGGATCGAGAACCGGTTTGATCTTTGGTCTGAATTTTTCCTCAACGATCTCCACCTCTTCTTCTTCTTCCTTTACCTCTCCTTCTATCCCTTCTTCTTTCTCATCTTCTTTCTCTTCTTTTTTCTCATCCTTTACCTCATCTTCTATCTCTTCTTTCTCTTCTTTTTTCTCATCCTTTATCTCTTCTTTCTCTTCTATCCCTTCTCTCTCATCCTTTACCTCATCTTCTATCTCATCTTCCATCTCTTCTTCTTCCTCCTCTTCTATCTCTTCACCTTCCTCTTCTTCCACCATCGCTTCTTTCATCTCTTCTTGTTTCTCTTCTTTCATCTCTTCTTCCGAGGAGGTGACCTCTTCAGGTTCACTGTTCGTATCATCCTTCCTTTCTTGCTCAGCCCTCAACGGGACTTCGTCCCATCCAGCCTTGACGAGCATTTCATGCTCATCCGGAATGCAAACAAGTTTGCATTCACTCACAACCTTCGGTTGCTCATGCATTGACATCACCGTGAATCGCTTTGTGTGTGATATAGATCCCATCCTGGAATACCCGGATGTCGAATCTTTTGATCTTGGTGGCACGCTCGATGTTCGCCGCACTCTGCCCGAGCTTTTCGACATCTGTCCCCCTGAGGATGATCTGGTCCCCATCGATCTTCAGAGCTACGCCTTCCAGTATTCGTGCCTTTCTATCCGCCTTTTCGCCCAGGAAGTTGGAGATATTCAAGATGGAGTTTTTCTTGTCAAAGGTCACCTTCACAGGGAAGTGGGCATAGACGATCTTCATACGGAACTCGAACTCCTTGGTCACTCCGATTATCATGTTCCTTGCATGGGCGGACCATGTCCCAACTAATGCTTTCTCCCTCTTTCTGGGGAGGGAACAATGGAAAATGATCTTTCCATCGCTGATCTCCATTTTCAATCGTGGATGGCTGAAGGTTCTGGTGAGGGTGCCTTTTGGACCCTTGACCATGAGCCGTGAGTCGGAATATTCTACCTCCACTCCATCCGGAATCTCTACCTTGATAATTGTTTCAGCAGCAACAGGCATGTTATCACCTCAGAACACATAGGCTAAGAGTTTTCCCCCGACACCCTCATTCTTCGCCTCTAAATGAGAAACTACCCCGTGGGTGGTGGTGACTATTATGATTCCAAAATCCTTGGCAGGGAGGTAGCGGGATTCGAACTTCTCGAACTCGTCCTTCTTTACAGAGTACCTGGGCCGTATAGCACCACATTTGTTTATAAAACCATTTAATGTGACATCGAATGCCCCTCCCCTTCCATTCTCGATATACTCGAACTGTTTGATATAGCCATATTCCTGCATTACGTTTAGAACCCTTCCGATAAGTTTGGAGGAAGGGCTTACCACGCAGTTCCTTTTCCCTCTTTGTTCGGCATTCTTTAATGCGGTCATAGTGTCTACAAGCGGATCATGCTGCACATTATCACCCTCATGAAAACTTTTTGAAGCCTATTTCCGGGGCAATCTCACGGAAGCACTGCCTGCAGAGGTGCAGGCCATAACGCCTTACGATTCCTCGTTTCCTTCCACATCGCAAACAGCCGATCTTTCGTCCGAAAGACTTTCTCTCTCCCTTTTTTCTCATCC
>DAOVMN010000436.1 GCA_030630685.1 Thermoplasmata archaeon
ACTGTGGGATTCTTGTATTTCCATCTCGAGAGATAAACATAAACCACAGGGGATACCACGGTGAAAACGAGGAAAAAGCCCATCATCATGAGAGAATACTGGCTGATCTCCTTGGGATCATAAAGGAGTTCAAATGCCAGCATAAGGAGGCCGGTGACCCCGGTAAAATACAGGAACCTGATCAACCGGCCCGTATGCCGCGTAAGCACCTGCTTCACCTCGCTCACGTCACTGAATATCTTGATCACCTTCACAAACACCTTACGATTCACCGCATCCCACCACTGGATGTCGGTGTAGCTCACCCTGGTAAGCCTGTTTTTCATCCTCCTGGAGGCGATTAAACCGCCGATGATTGCGAATAGAAAGCCATAAATGGTCTCCCTGGTTATCTCCTTCACAACCTCTATCCCAGGCTGCACCTTGAAGGATTCCGAACCCTCTTGAGGATAGCGGGACTCCCCACCATCCTTATAGCTAACCATCACATAACAGGTGATCTCCTCGCCTGTGGAGAACTGCCCCAGGTCTGCCTTGAAGACGAGGTGGTAGGCAACTACGACATCGTCCTCTGTGTATCCCTGGCCGAACAGGGCCGGGATTGCCTCGGGCGTGGATTGTTCAATCCGGTCATGCGCCTTGATGGGACCGAGTAAGGTCATCTCCTTCTCGACATAATCCATGGTTAATGTGCGATATTTGAGGGTGACCGTGATATTGGAGTCCCGCTCAGGGAAATATGGTGACGCAACGTGAGCCAATAGTTCGATGTTGGGGTCTATCGAGGTGGGTCTCGGAGGTCTGGTCCCTATCTCAAAAACAATGGGGCTCCCCTCGTAGAAGCTCTTCCTCCAGGGATCGGACTGGTAAATCAGCCCTTCATCCTTATCGGGCAGTCCATCATTGTCGTTATCCAGATCGGCATTGTCCCCGATTCCGTCATTATCCAGGTCGGCCCACTCCTCGGGATCACGTGGAAAGGCATCCTTCTCGTTATCGAAGCCATCCCCATCCACATCCTTGTCCCTGTCATCGGGTATCCCATCCCCGTCCATATCATAATCAGCATATTCATGGAATTCAACGACTATCTCGTGCCTGATCTCCGGGTACACCTTTACCGCATACTTCCCCGGGACACTCCCTGCATTGAGAATTATTTCCCCATAACCATCGCGTCCTGTGAAGAGAGAAAGACGGTCATTGCTTTCGTTTAGTGTTAGTGGAGTGGAGATGGATCCCCCGTCAGGGGAAATCAGTTCAGCGGTCATCTTTATTCCTTTAAGGGGATTGCCAAAATCTCCAAATACCCGGAATACGAGAGGTCCCTGGAAGGTCGTGTTCACCACCCCGTGCTGGTTGTCCCCAGAGATGATCTCTATGCGTTCAGGCTCCTCAATTGCGTGCAGGGTAAAATTTGCATAGAGTGCCTCTTTATCGATAGTTGTTTTTGCGGTCACATCGTATGTTCCGGCCTTGTCCCCAAAGGTGAAGTATGCGGAGGCGTTTCCATGTTCATCGGTTTTAACCGGAGAGTCCACCTTGGCAGGTTTGTCTGTGCCTGAAGAGTTTTGCACAACAAACTCCACTTCGTGATGTTGCACAGGATTCCGGCATTCGTCCATCAGGCTCACCTTAAGCGGAATGGGAAGGATCCTGTTGGGTGCATTCTTCTGCTGGTCACCATCCTCGATCCTGAGGTAATACCTGTGTGTAATATTGATCGTAAAGGGGATTTCCTCCGGATGAGTGCGATTCTTTCCAAGATACACAGAATCTGTCTCATGCTCTCCGTTGACCATCAGATCGAAGGTAATGGTATCTCTGGAGAAGTAGAGTCTTGCCCCTTTTTCTCTATCCTTCACGCTCATATTGAATGTCAGGACCTTGCCCGAGTCCCTGATCCCGAAACTGTCATTCTTCTCGATGTTGATCCGATCGATGGAAGTAAACCTGCCCGACACCTCGATGCTGCCGTTAATGCTGTACTCCTCACCATCCCCATGGAACAGGAAGCTCCATCCGTTTCCGTTTTCGGTGGCCCCAATGAAGTAACCTGCATCCTCATTCGCATCGGGTATGCCCCAGTAATAGTCATCATCTCCCTCTGCAGAGGCATTATCCGACTGGAGAACCCCGCCTATGCCTGTCAGGACAAGGCAGATAAGCAGCATTGGGATTGCCAATTTTTGCCGGCTCATGGATGATTAAAGTGTGTTTCTCATTATAATGATTATCGCTCACAGGGATTCGAATGATGGACCAGTAATATTCTTATATCAATTTCATCTGGGCATGAACAAGACCTTTTAATGCCGGGGTGGCTCAGCCTGGTGGAGCGTCGG
>DAOVMN010000233.1 GCA_030630685.1 Thermoplasmata archaeon
CTTGAGTGTAACATTCCGGAACGTAAGTGAGCCGCCGTCTTTTATTGTAAGGTTGCCGGTAAGGATGATTATGCAGTCCTCGTAGGTCCGGGAGTCCGTGACATTCCAGTCTCCGTTTACCTCTCCGCCCGTGGGGGAGGGGTCGTTCTCCGCGGAAACGGGGGCGGCGGTCAGGAGCAGGGCAAGCCCTGCAATGGCGAGCAGGGCGAGGGTTGTTGCAAGGATGGTTTTAGGGTTCATGTGGATTCACCTCGTTGTAGTGATATCCGGAATGTGCGATTCTTTTAGGAATAACTCTATTCAGAAGCCAGTAATGGTACAGTCCGAAGAAGAAATAAAAGAGTGCAGGAATCACGATATACTTGACAAAGCCAACATGAATGGGCAAACTTTCAAACAAGACATTGGTTGACTTTGGCGGCAAAATTACGACATAGAATACTCCAAAAACAGGAAACAAAATCGATGTCTTTGCTAAGCTCGATAATCCCTCGAGGAAGCTGTGCTTTTTAACTGTTTCATTTAAGAGATATGCAACTTCAGAGGGCACAATTATGAAGGAAGCGAACAAATAAAAAAATAATACCCCTATCATATCACCTGAAGAACCGGGGTAGAGAGAAAATATAAGATACAAAAACCCCCACCCTCCTCCGGCCCAGATGAGAAATCTGATGGCAAAGGCTTTGTTCGGGCGAACCATCAATAATTCCGTGTAGTACTGGTTCAATATGATAAAATAGAGAAAGGCACAAAAAAATCCAACAAAGCAAATTGTTATTGTAATTGTCCAGGCCACGCTCAGAACAATCGAGATGGCAAGAATGGTTTTTCCTAGGCTCATGAGGGATCTTTTGGCTTCGATATTTGGGTCTGGAAACATTTGAAATCGGTAAGTTGGATAAGGCCTTTCGTACACGGGAAAACACCCATCCCCTGGCGGCTGTGGTTCTGTGATATCATCATCCATATTCTTCAGTCCAGGCAATAGGATCACTCCATGAAAACTTTTTCTAACCAGGATTTAAGCCCGGTGTGCACCCTCTCGATCGAGGACCTCAAAACGAACTCGTCAGGGGAGTGGTGATTCTTTCCCTTTGGACCGTAAACGATAGTAGGCATGAGGCCCCCGAAGATATTGAAATCCCCAACGGATTCTCCGTAGATGATCTCCTTCTTATTTCCCAAGGTACTCAGGAAGTGCCGGATAAAGGGCTCGTTGGCGGCACGGGTATATGGCATGAGGTAAGGCACTTCCCTTTCAACCAGCCCCACATCAACCGGCACATCGATATCCGATAGAATACACCTGAACTCCTTCATAACCTCTTCCTTGCTCATTAGACGGGTGATGTGCCTGTCTATAGTTATCTCGCATCTGTCCGGCACCGAAAGGGTCTCTGCACCCCCGTTGATTCTCAGGACACAGCAGGAGCCTTTTCCGAGCCTGGGATGGGAATCTATGGGCAGCTTTTTCAGAGCGGTTAGTACCTCCGCGGCCTTCTCCACTGCATTTATTCCAAGATATGGCCTGGCTCCGTGGGCCGCCCTCCCGTGCACTATCAACCTGAGGGCATACCTCCCCCTGGCACCTAACATCACCTTCTCGTTCGTGGGCTCGGCCACCAATGCACCAACAATCCTCGAACGAAACGGGGTAACGGGACCTTTCTTTTCATCCAATAGGGCAAATGAACCAAGAGAGTCTGTCTCCTCATCCCCCACTGCGGTGAAGATGAGGTTCAGTTTGTCCCGGAACTCGTTGTACAGGGACATAATAATCGCAAGGCCGGCCTTCATGTCACTGGCACCAAGGCCGTAGATTCTGTCACCCTCGATGTTGGGAGAGAACGGGTCTGTGCTCCATCCTTCAGCCTGTGCCACGGTATCATGATGTCCGTTCAGAAGAATGAAGGGCCCCCCTGGATTTGGTTCTGAGATGGCTATGACATTCTTACCGCACGGCCTTCCTTTGCACTGGAATTCCTGGAGCTCTCCATCGACTTTTGAGGCAATGAACTCGGCGATCCCGGTCTCCCGGCGTGAGATCGAAGGGATCTGGATAAGCTTTTGCGTGAGTTCAACGGGATTCATTTCTTCTCCCTTGCCTTCCTCCCGATCACCTGGATCACCACCGCAATGATGATCATAAAGACCCCGGCCCACATCATCAGGTCCCCGATGTCCCTGGTATCGTCCCGGGTATCTGTTTGATTGTCATTTGTAACATTCGGCCCCCCGATATCCTGGATAACCACCCTTCTTCCGGCACTGTCATGTGGGATGCCGCGATAATAGACAACACATGTCAGGTTGTAGCTCCCTAAAAGAGGGGATGAAAAAAACAGCAAGATCGTTCTCTCTTCTCCGACATTTAGATTGAGCAGGTATCTGATGTCATACTCCTCACGATTCACCAGAAGCTTGACGGTTATCCATTCGGCAGGCCCGTTTCCGGAGTTGTTCAGCACCAGGGTGATGTTCACCATCTGGAACAACATGGGGGTCTCGTTGGAGAGGGTCATGCTCTTGATGATGAGCACGGGCTCGTATCCCACCCCAGGGTTTACTAAAAAACTATTGCTCCAGATATTATTATTGGATTCATTCTCTTCCTTTACCTCCCCCTTTAGATCGATGATCACCTCGATAACATGGGTACCAGGCCCGGCTATCCAGGTGGTCCAGTTAAAGGTTATCCCAGAATATCCGTTCATTTTCAGTGGTCCGATTTCCTTGACGTAGATCCTGTTGGTCACAGATTTGTTCAGGTTGTGGTCGTAGAACTCCACCTCGAACGGACCCGAGCTTGCGTTTCCCTGGTTGCGGATTATGGCTGTCACCTCCACGGTCTCCCCGGATTTGAACTCATCCCGGGATAGGATGGGTCTCCCGGATACCACCAGATCCGGGAAAATGGAATAATTAATGATCAATACAACCCCTGCCTCTGAAGTGACATTCCCGTCTCCGACCGTGAGGGTGATCGTATAATCTCCGGCCTTGGAAAAGGTCCGGTTACCCCATGCGCCTGTGAAGCCGTTGCTCGGGGGAGTACCATCGATGTCCCAGAAATAATCCAGCTCATCACCGTCCATATCATAGGAAAGGCTTCCGTTGAAATAGATCGTGATCTCGGTCCCGGGCTTGATCCACACGCTCAGATTGGTGTGCCAGGCCGTACCGTTCTCCTTCCCGAGCAACGCGATTGCCACAGGGGGATGGTTCCGCGGCAGGATGGTGAGGTTGGTGAAGTTCCAGTAGCTCTGATTATGCCTGCACACACCTCCCCAGACCCGATAATCCCCGTGCTCCGAGGTGGAAAGGCGGATCCCTTCCTCAGTGCCGTTCTGTCTGTCGATGACCTGGGGACTTGGGGAATCCGGTTTCCTAACCAGTTCTCCAATGGTGCTGTTCGCCTCTTTTCTCCAGCTCCCGTTCTCATGCACCTCCACGGATACGATGACCTCGAATCTATCGGGCGGCAGCGGGTCCGCAAGGGTTGCGAAGACCCTCACCCAGTCGGATACGTCATGGTCCCCGGATTCCGAGCAGTTGCCCCTTTCCCCGGCGCTTCCTGTCCAGGATATGACCAGGAGGGCCAATAGGGCCAGGGGAATGATGAGGAATATCCATGTTTTGATGTCTGGTGTTCTCATTGGATCGATGGTTGGAAGGAAGATGTCAATTAAATAGTTTTTTGTGCGGAGGGTGCGTCATCCTCCAAAATCCTTAAAATAGAGAATAAATTATCGAAGTAAAATGCTGGAGTTACCAAGTTAATAATTTGGAGTGATCCGGATGATAGATTACATTATTGACGCCAGAAACATTCATAAAACATACGATACCGGAAAGGTCAAGGTCCGCGCTCTGCGTGGTCTTGATCTCATTGTAACAAAAGGTGAGATGGTCGGGATCATGGGTCCAAGCGGCTGCGGGAAGACCACCATGCTCAACTGCCTAAGCGGGTTGGACGACCTCACCAAGGGAACGGTCTATCTGGAGGGAAGGCTCCTGAACAAAATGACAGATGACGAGAAGACCGTACTCCGTGCCCGGCGCATGGGATTCATCTTCCAGTTCTTCAATCTCCTGCCTGTGCTGAGCGCGGTGGAGAACGTGGAACTCCCCCTTTTAGTAGGCGGGGTGAAGCCCGGGGAGGCTCGAAGGCGGGCCCTAAAGATGCTCGAGACGGTGGGTCTGAAAGAACAGGCAAATCAAAAACCCGCGGAGCTCAGCGGGGGCGAGCAGCAGAGGGTCACCGTTGCACGGAGCCTTGTGAACAACCCGGCCATCATCTGGGCCGACGAGCCCACCGGGAACCTCGATACCGAGACCTCAAGGGAGATCGTGGATCTCTTAGTCGAGCTGAACAGGAAGAACA
>DAOVMN010000258.1 GCA_030630685.1 Thermoplasmata archaeon
AGAAGATGGATAAAATTACTGTTCTTACTAAGGAGCAAAGGGAGATTATTGAAAAGTTGGGTTTTGGGGATAGGGTTTTTGATGGATTGTAGCCTATACAACGCTGAAAGTCAGGTTACAACATAGTCCCCACCAACCCGATCTCTGACCAAAGAATTAAATATCTTCGACATCGGCTCTCTGCACATGACCGATGACCTGGGAAAGAACAAGCAGCAAAACACCAGAGGCCAAAAGGATCCCGGGGACACCAAGGGTAAGGGAAATACCTCTAAATCCCAGTTCTCCAGCAAGCTCAAGAAGTTCTATAAGAAATACCTGGGACAGCAGGGTGAGGACGGTCATTACACACTCATTCATGATGTGGTTATTGCGCTCATTGTTGTGATTATCATAATCTCTGCGATCTATGCCTACACCAGAACCTGGCCCCCGACGGTGGTGGTCGAGTCCGGGAGCATGCAGCATTCCACAGACCGCAGCTCGCTTGGCGTCATCGATACCGGGGACATCGTGCTGAGAAAAAAGGTGGACTCGGTGGATGATATCACCACCTGGGCCGAGGGTGAGAAAAAGGGCTACAAGACTTATGGGGAATACGGGGACGTGATTATTTACGACAAGAACGGGAAAGGGGGAACCCCGGTGATCCACAGGGCCATTGTGTATATTCGCCACAACGAGACCATAGGGGGTAAGCATTATTTCGATGTACCGGAATGGGGCATCTACCACAATCAAACCATTGAATATTCTATCTCCGAGCTTCGGCTTGAAGGGGCTAATAAAATAAAATATACCCCCCCCCGCGGACATGACGGTTTCCTTACAAAGGGGGACAACAAAGCAACCAACAGGAAAATAGACCAGCAGTCCGGGATCAAGGACGTGGACGGTGGTATCGTCAGACAGGTGTCGATTGGCTGGGTTAAGGGTGTTGCCCGGGGGGAGGTACCCTGGTTCGGGCTTATAAATCTGAAGATCAAGAACAACGAGAATCTGGGCGACGCCCCAGAGAATTCCTGGAAAAACCTGAAGATCTCCCTTTTCCTCATTATTGGGGTACCGATCATCCTGAACGTGATGTACTACGCATTCGCCAAGAAATACGGTACCTTAGACGAGGATGAAGAAACCCAAGAAGCCCGGAAGGGAAAGGGTGGTAAACAGCTCAGCAAAAGGCATGAGAGAGTTCAGATCGGTAGGAAAGGGGGGCGTTGAACTGGCAGGCTCAGGAAGAAAGGGACTATTTGTGGTCTTGGAGGGTATTGACGGTTCGGGTAAGACCACTGTAGGGAAAGAGGTTGTAAGGCATCTGAATCGGAATGATATCAAAGCGAAATTCACATCAGAACCCTCGAACCTCCCGATAGGAAAACTCCTCAGAAGGGTGCTGAATGGGGACATTGAAGTGGACACATACACCCACGCCCTCCTCTTTGCTGCGGACCGGGAGGAGCACCTGAGAAGGGAGGTGTTGCCCATGCTCGAGGAAGGGAATGTGGTGGTGTGCGACAGGTATGTTTACGCCTCCATGGCATACCAGGGGGCCAAAGGGGTGGACATGGAATGCATCCGGGGAATGAATTCTGCCCTCCCGCATTTTCGGGTTCCGGAGCTTATCATCTTGCTTGATGTTGACCCAGAGGCCTCGTTGAGAAGGACGATATATAGAAAGGGTGCGGACATCTTCGAGACGCCTGCCTACCTGTCCAGGGTCAGGGAGAACTACCTGCAGCTCCGGGAAAGGCATGGGTTTGTGGTAATAGATGCAGGTGCAAGGTTCAGGGAGGTTGTGGAGCAGGTGCTTGATCGGATTCTGACGAGGTTGGAGGATATTGAGGTGTAAAATATGGTATTCCATTTATTCACAGGCGGAACGTTCGATAATACACATGAACGAGAACAGATGGATGAGATAAGAAAGATTATTCAGAGAATTTACAAACCAAGGGATGATGAATGGTGCTCTCTTTTCGTGGACATACTCATTAATGGTTGTCAGCTTGATGGTTTTGTTTTAAGGAAAGATAAGCTGATAATTCTTGAAATGAAGAATTATCATGGAAAAATCTACGCTGACTTAAGAGAAGGGGAGAAGTGGAAAGTTCACCCTCCCGATGGAGAACCATGGGAACCAGAACATAATCCATTTTTCCAAGTCAGAAAGCAGAGAGTAATTATCACTAAAAAACTCGCAAAAATCCAAGAAATTAAGGAAGATAAGGAATGGGAGTTATTTCGCTTTGTTTCCGCTTGGATAATTGTTCCAGATAATACCGAGATAGAAATCGAAAACGATGATAAACGAAACGAAAAATGGTTTAAAATTCTTCGTGAGAATGATATTGAAAAAAAAATCCTCTTTCAAGCATCATGGAGAGAACTCCAACTTAAAAGCAAACAAGTAATGTATGACCTTGCAAAGGAGTTGAAGGCTGAAGAAAAGGAGCCTGATTATTGGTTATACGATTCGGAAGCTAAATCTCTTTTTAGGAAAAGTTTTGATTTTGGAACATATCGTTTCCGGCCACTGGATCAAATGCTAGAAACTCGTTCCCCTAAAGAGATAATAAAAGCAAAAGAAATAATCCTAACACTTGGCCTTGACCAGTACGCTGAAGATTTAATAGAACTGCGATACCATCCTGACCCTAACGTATGTTATCACGTTTTAGATGCACTTCAGTATTTACCCTATAAAGGAGACCTAACGCCAATTCTTTTGGAATTTATGAAAGACAGAGGACAACAAACGTTTTGGGTTCCAACAGCAACTGACCATAACCAACCCATGTGGCTACAAACCCAAACAGGGTACCGTCGAACAATATCAGGATTGGCTGGAGATATATTGATCTCCACAGGCTTTTCTTCAGCAACACCTGAACTGGTTAAAATCATTGAAAACAAAGAAAGTACTGAACACGAAGTGATGAATGCTGTTAGAGTGCTGAAGGAGATTGGGGACGAAAGAGCAGTGGAACCCATTATTAAACTCACAAGGAACTATCACGAACGATTTCCAGATTCTAAGCGCTTCCGACCGATGGAGGATTTAATATCAGCTCTTGGAGATATTGGCTCTCCAAAAGCACTGCCTCTCGTTATCTCTTATGCTGAAGACCCAGATGAAGAAATACGTGCACGAGTCATAGAAGCACTGGGGGACATAGGAGGAGAAAGTGCTAAAGAAGCATTATTTAAAATGTTGAAAAGAGAAAAAGAAATGAAGCCAATTGTCATAGAGTCGTTAGGGAAAATGGGTGACAAAAATATCGCTCCTCGGCTCTACAATTATTTAAATACCAATAATGATTGGATGTTTTCAACGATCATCATTGCATTAGGCAAAATTAACTCAAAAAGATCTTTTACCCCCATCTGGAATGCGTTCAAGAGAGCAGCTACAAGTAAAAAAGGTCTATGGGCGGGGACCGAGAAAGCGATAGATGTTTTAGCAGAGATGGATAAAAAGAAACTTGAAAACAACTTACTTTCTCTTTTAAATTCTGATGATGAAAAACTCAGAAAGACTGTAGCATGGTTTCTTCATAAAGTAGTATCTGAGTGCTCAATAGACCACCTCATCCCGTTTTTGGGTGATCCAAATATTGAATTTGGTCATAACATTAATACCGCTATATTGACGGCTATACGAAAAAGTGGTAATGAGAAAGAATATTTACCGAAATTCATTAGTCTTCTCAAATCTTCCAGCGAGTTTACCAGGGAGCAAGCTGTTGGTATCGTATCTGGTCTCGGAGATGAATCAGTGTTTGATGAGATTTTACCACTAAAGAATGACTCTTCTAAATCTGTGAGAAAAACAGTAGCATGGGCTTTAGGGAGGTTTGAAACAGAGGAAAGCATCTCTCAATTAATTGAGATACTTCGGAGTGAGGAATCAGAAATCCAACAAATGGCACTCCGAAGTTTGTATTTTATGGCGATGTCAAATGTACGAAAAATGTCTGCCAGAAATCAAGGAATCTCTGCACCTG
>DAOVMN010000191.1 GCA_030630685.1 Thermoplasmata archaeon
AAAAAGCCTGTTGAATACGGGCTCATCCAGTTCCCCAAGCGAGGAGACATCTATTTCGCCCCCTTCGTCGAGCATGTTGGCGCCTAAACCCTCGTTGTCTTTCGAGGCCTCACTCATGAAATCACTGTTCCCGCACTTCAAAGAACAATATTAAGGTTTTTGTAGTGAATGCTACTACAAGGTCCCGGACTGATTTTGTTCAGATTGTCAGCCGAATAGAAAAAGGAAAGTTTCTGATGATCTTTAGAGGAAGGGCGAGAGTCGGGATAATGGTTTGGTGTATCCGAAGTCGGTAAAGGGATTTGGGCAATACCTTCCCCTCCACGATAAATATGGGAGCTTAATCATATTAGAAGTGCCTCCTCTCCCTCCTTAGGCATATATGTAACCAAGGGGTTTTTGATATTCATTTCTTTCACCGTTCTGTAGACCTCGGATACTGTTCTTCCCACAGCGACGACTTTTTTCCTACAAATCGCAACGTATTTACCACCATACTCATCCTCAAGTTTTGCTTTGTTTTCCAGCACATAAATCATATTTTCTGAGGGCATGTTTTTTCACCTCATCTTATGGTAATGCACTGCGCCTATTTAAGGATTTCCAAACCATAGTCTCCCTTCCCGAATAAAATAAAGGTCCAGGTATGAAACCCGAAGAAGTCGCCAGGTGAGTAAATTTTATATATTCAACTCTTATTCTATTCCGTATGAAGGTTGTCTATTTCAAGAGATGTGCAAAAAGTCCCATACATATTCATGCAGCCTCTTATGCAAGCTGTTTCTATCTTCCGGATGAAAAGATAGTGATATTCAGAGAGCAACACGGAACATTCGGAGGAAAAGATTATTCATTAACAGAAAGGGAAGAGATTTTAGAGGAAGCAAGAATCATAACCGAAGGGAAAACTCCGGATGTGGAAGGTGTATCTTTTTCTCATGTTAAAGAATTTGAATACGAAACCTCTAAACTTCTCAAGTTGATACGAAATGCAGAATTGAAAGCAGAACTGGAAACCAAGGTTAAAGCTGGAATTGAAGAGCTTCTCAAACAAGTAGAGTGAACGCCCCAAGGTAAGCCGAAGGTGAAAAGAGCTGCGTTATTCGAGACGAATTCTTTTTACTTCAACATTCCTAAAACCCCTAAACTCTAACAGCTTTTTAGTTTGCCTATTTCGAACCCAGATCCTTTCTGCACCTGGTAGATAGAGTGTTTTGGTTATCAATTGAACCGAATGAGGATTTTTGTTGGCTTTTCTTAACCATTTTGATTTTTGCCAGGATGGCTTAAAAATAAGCCTCTTTTCATAATCTGTCATCTGATAATCTTTGTAACTTGCATTTAAAACAAGATGCCAATAATCATAATCTGTAAATATTCCATCAACATCTTCAAATGAAAAAAGAACCATATTTGGGAATTCACCTCTCTTTCTGCATTTTTTATCGGATATTTTTACTCGCCAATTATCCTGGTATCCTGTCATTCGGATGTCTTCTTCGGTTGTTCCGACGGCAAGAAAGGTCGGATAGAATCCGACCTCTTTTTTTAGCCAGAGATATGCATCCTTAAAATCAGGGCCGGAATAGGCGGGAGGGGATTTTACTTCTCCGAATATTATGCTCTCCAGACTTCTGCAGTGGTGGTATTGTAGCATGTGAATGGGTAATCACCATGTATTATTAAACTTATTGAGTCCGAGGGTGATTATGGTTAACGGTTTGCGGATAAAAGAAGTTGCCTGCAGCTCTTTGGTGAAAAGATGACCCTGAGATTCATCTGAACACTTCGTCAAACTCATGAAAATTGCCCTTTCCCCTCTCGCTCAGTGCCTCAAGAATATCTTCCATATCCTCATCTGTTAGAATCTTATCCCTGTTGAGTATTTTCACGGTCACCACATCGGAATCTATCTTCTCGGGCTTGACTATTCTAAGTGTGCCTCTCTCATAAATCGCTTCAACTTCCATGATTTACCCTCGGTTTAGCAGTTCAACTTCACGGTTTTTATTCCAATGCCCCACCCATTACACGAGACTGGAATGATTCAGCCGTGAGGCATGATTCTGAACGAGGTATATTAGTGAGATTATTAATGCTTTTCGGAAGAATCTTGTTTCCACAGATTTTCTTGAGCTCCAAAAGAAGCCGGGGGCGCCTGGTGCCGAGGTATGAGAACTTGTTCGATTGCCGGATGAGTGCGAAGCACTCGTCAAGGTGAGAAGGACGAGGAGATCGACTACGACAGGATCAAGGCTGTTCTCACGGTGGTGGGGATACTCGAGATAATCGGGGGCATCGGGATGATCGCCTTTGCACTCCATCTGAAACGAGAACTGTACGAGAGGTTGTAGAGTTTTTTCAAACCTGGAGGCCATAGAAAGGCTCTTCAGTAGATTTTAAATACTACGTCTTCTTATCCTATGCTGGAGGAAATCTTATACACCATATCCGAAATAATTAATGATAGCAATATATGAACGAATGCCAGGGTGAAATTCCTTGGCATCATGATTTTTAGAATATACTGTTGGGTAACATGGAACTTCAAAACCAGATATTAGGGACATTATGGTATAAGAGGCATAAAGATGGATAATGAAAAAGTGATTATAGGATTAATACTAACGCTCGTTGGACTCATTGGTGGTGCTATTTGCTGCTTTCCTCTTATTTTAGTTCCTTTTGGGATACTATTGATTATTATAGGGCTTATAGAGAAAGATACGGTACAGTATGTCCAAGTTCCCGCAATGCCATATCCACCACAGTACCCACAATACCAGCCACCCCAGTATCCACCCCAGCAACCATCCCAATATCAACCGCCGCCTCAATATCCACTGCCACCACAGTACCCACCACAATACCCACCTCAGCAACCTCCGCAATATCCACCGCAACAACCACCGGAAGAATCACAGGAAAGAACCTCTGAGAAGGTTAAAGAAAGTGATGAAGCACAGTAGGATCAGGGCGAAAGTGGAGACACAAAGCTCACATGCCCAGAATGTGGTGGCCCTGTAGAGAGCCATTGGAAAGTATGCCCTTATTGCGAGACCCGGTTGAAAGAGGATTAATTATAGGGAACCTCCTGAGTACCAGCCACCCGAACCCAGAGAAAAAACCGACTCTTCCTCTAACGATCAAAAGATGAGCAATAATAAACCATAGAACGCTCTTCAGGAGATTTTAAATACTACGTCTTCTTATTCTATGCCGGAGGAAATCTCATGATCGGTTTGAACGAACAGAGAATGAAGGCAATGATGATCAGTATCATTGCGATCACCCTCATTGCGGTGATGGTATTTGTACCCACGGCAATGGCAGCAGAGGACGATGATGATGACGATGGTTTTCATTACGAATTAGAAGGAGCTGCATGCTTTGCATTCTGTGGTTTATGGTTAATTATCTGGTTAGCCATTGGTATCTGGGCTTATAAAGATGCAGAGGCTAGAGGAAAACCCGGGGTACTATGGCTGATTATTGTATTGGCTTTAGGTCTCATAGGGCTTATCATCTGGCTCATTGTAAGACCCAAGGAAAAGGTCGGCGAGATGGGCGCATACCAGGCTCCCTACCAGCAACCCCCATACCAACCGCCTTACCAGCCACCGCCTCAGCAACCACCTCAGCAGCCTCCGCAATATCCACCACCACAGCCACCTCAACAGCCACCACAGCAACCGCCAGAGTAACCACCACAGCCATAGATCCTCTGGTTTTGGGGAGGGGCTGCCCTCCCCTATTCGATTTTATTTTATCAAAATTTATCCTCTCCATCACGTTATCTGTTTCTTCAGTATCTCCTCAAAGATATTCAGGAACTCCTCCATCCTTTCCTTGGGGATAAAGGCCCCAGCGGCGATGTTGTGTCCTCCCCCCTCTCCACCTACCTTATTGGATGCAAGCTTCAGGCCCTCAGCTAAATTTATACCTTTTTTCACAAGTACACGTGTTGTTCTGGCCGAGACCTTCAGCCCGTTCTCCGCATTGGCGAGGCCCAGCATGACCTTGGTCAGGTCGGCACCTCCCGAGTTTAATATCATCCCTGAAACGATCCCCACCAGATTCTCGGGGATATCATCCCCTCCGTTGAAGAACTGGATGAGTCCCCTTTTCTCGATGCCCTTTTCCTCCACGAATCGGATGAGCCCGGCAAGGGTGCGCCTGTGCCCTTGGAGAAGCAGATAGGCCCGCTCGAGGTATTCCTCCCTGTTCCCTTTGCACACCTCGAACCCGATCTCCGGCTTCAGGTTCTTCCCGCACGCATTGAGCAAGGTTGCGAACTCCTTGGCATCGCGCAACGGGGTTCCCGATTCCTCCAGGGGAAAGCAATAGACCTCCCCGACCATCCTTTTCACGTCCCCCGAGTCCAATCCCATGGTCAGGGCGAGCTTTACCATTGCAGAGATTATTCTCCGTTTCTCATCCTGATCCAGGTCGGTCCAGTGCCTGAACTCGTCCCCGCTCTTGAGTTCGATGCCGAGCTCGATGAGGAATTCCAGTGCCCCCACCTCGTTCCCCGAGATGGACGGGATAATGGGGTCCGAGGAATACTGCAGAAGCTTGTGAAGCGGTCTGGTTTCCCTGCCGAAGCACCTGAGGTCCATGGAAGTTTCCACAACCCCCTTTTTCAGTCCGTCCTTCACCAGCATGCGGTTCAGTCCGATTAGCCGGCAGTTGGCTGTATCCTGAAGGTCCCCCACCGCCCCTACCACTGCCAGACCTGCCAGATCCGTATTCTTCTCCGAAAGCGCCCGGGCTATTAAATAGGTCACTCCCGCCCCGCTGATCTCGGTGGCTCCGTCATGCCCGAAAAGGTGCGGGTTCAGGTGGTATTGTTCCTTTTCCACTTCTATAAAAAAGGAAAGCAGGTTGCTCCTTTTCTTTTTATCCACCCCGATCGAGGCGGGGATGTGGTGGTCTGAGACAATGATGTCGTTCCTGCCGAATTCCCTGAGCTTGCCGGAACCCAGGTCCGTGAACCAGATGGGTCCTTCGTGGTCGCGAAGTTCCTCCACCTTTGGATTATCAAGCTGTTTTACGAATCCCACTTCGTGAGTGATTCCTGCTCGTTCCAGTGCTAAGGAGGCGATTGCACCCGAGGCAATCCCATCGGCATCGATGTGGGTTACAACCTTGACTTGAGCCTGTTTCTTAAGAAAAGCAGCGATCCTTGCCGCTGTTTTGAGCATGGCCTTAGGGTGTGGGT
>DAOVMN010000428.1 GCA_030630685.1 Thermoplasmata archaeon
AGTGAATGTCTCGGCCCATGACAAGGACGGGGACGGGAATCCTGAGAGGGTGCACACACAGGTTGTGTCCTACGAGGCCCTGGGAAAACAGGAGAATCCCAGATATGAGAGCTACTATGCCTCTGAAACCCGAATGTTCGACAATAACTCGAATGGAAACTACAACTACCTCAGAATAAACCAGTTCGGCTACGAGTCTGTGGATAAGGACGGGGACGGAAACCCGGAATATGTCCTTATCAGTCTCAAGGTTGTGGTGGTGTACGATAATAACAGCGATGGTAATCCGGAATACGCCCACGCCTTCAAGGTGACGTTCGTGAGGGTGGACAGGAACGATGACGGACATGCGGAATTCCAGGCCGCACATTTCAGTAATGCAAAGGCCTGGGATGATAACAGCGATGGGCATTTCAAGCTCGTGGTAGCAAACGAGTGGGGTGCCAAATCCCTTGATCGGAACAACAATTCCAATAGTGAGTACTCAGCCCTCTCGGGTAAGAGGCTGGTGCTCTACGACAACTCCTCTAATGGGAAACCGAACTTCGCCCGCTACACCCACTATGGTATCGCCTTTGTGGATAGGAACGACGACGGAACCAAAGAACTGACAATTGCGGCATATGAGAGTTGGGTAGTTCGAGACAGCAACAGCGACGGAAATGCGGAAGTGGTGAGGGGGAAAAAGGCCTACCTCAAGCACAACTCTGTGAAAAACCTCTCGGTCGCATCTTTCGAACACCTTGTGATCTTCGACAACTCCTCTGACGGCACCTTCAACTATCTCCGCTATCAGAAAGCGGCCTGGGCCTCACTGGACAACAACAGCGACGGAAACAGGGAGTTCGCCGGGGTGCATTTCGAGGATTACCTGGTGTACAGGAACGATACCACAAAGCAGAATCCTTCCTATATCAAGGCATGGACATTCACTGGCGCACACTGGGACAACAACAGCGACGGCACACCGGACAAGAAATACTACAAGGCCGAGGGCTTTGTCATGGTGGACGAGGACCAGGACGGCAACCCTGAAATCGTATGGCATGTGAAGTACGAGGGTGACGGAGAGGGATAAGGCATCGGAATGGAGGAAATTACAAGGGAGGCGATAACCATGAAATACAAGGCGTGTTACAGGATATTGGCAGTGGGCATTGTGGCAGCATTGCTCCTCTCATCCACATTGCTCCTTTCATCCATCCCTTTTGCCTCGGCAGAGGAAGAGGACAATGGATTCTTGAAGGAGGAAGGCAAGGAAATCGAGCTCCTCGGAGGCGGGGGCCTCGTGAAGATCCGGTTCGGGAATGATGCGTGGTTCGGTGTGATCTATGGTACTGAGGATAAGCCAAACTCCATAATCATAGCCTCCATTGACCAGAGGTACCTGGGAGTGGCAGAGATCTACGACACAAGCGGTGGGCTGATCTCAAAGCAGTATCCTATCAGGATTCAGTCCATCTTTGCCGTGCGCCTGGACTCCATGTTCGAGTTCAACGACACTAACGAGAACGATATCTGCGATTACAGGAGAACTGGAGATGGCTTGCAGTACAGCGATTTTTACATGCACGAGCCGATCTACAAGGGCGTGAGCCTCGTGGGTGCCTGGGAGAAATCCGAGGTGACCAGAACCCAAGGAGAGAATTCAACAACCTGGGAGTTCACACTCACCGCAAGGAACCTTTCATACACCGAGATCGGTGAGGTCAACACCACCGGGAAGGTACTGGAAAAGTTGATGTTCGGGTTCCGCCTTACCGCCAGTGTGAGGGATGTGGAAAGGGATGTTCCGGTTTACAAGATCCATGTCGGGACAAGCAACAACGAGGTAAAGGACTCCACCCTCAAGGAAACAAGGCACTACACCGGCAAGGGACTCTCCTATTCGGCCAAGGTGGACCACCTGATCGAGGGCTGGGATTTCGAGGAGAACAACACCAACCCGCACCTGCTCCTTGAGACGAGTGCCATCATCGGGAACAGGATACCCATAGGGGTGGCCAAGTGGATGAAGCACGAGTTCATCTCCAATATCAACGGCACAGGAAAGGCCAGCTATGTGGATGAGAACGGCACCGAGGAGGTGCTAAATGAGGATAATGCCCTTTCCGAGGGCTCCAACTTTAGACATCCCAAGCGTCTAAGGAATCCAAGAATCGAGCTTGATGACAACTGGGAGAGGGTCGGACGCCTTACCTGGGTGACCAATGTTACAACCACGAACGACGGGGTCTCGGAGGAGGGTGAGATGCACTTCCAGGTGCAGGGGCATCGCCATCTGAGGACCCATGGGGTATCCAGATCAGCGATCTACCGAGGCTTCGCACTGAAAGGAGGATTCTCCTATCCAGCGGGGGAAAGTATCTACCACGACCCAACCATGGAATCGGATGTTGCAGTCCTGGACATCGAGACGATATCCGGGGATGAGAGCGAAGGAAGAATCCCTGGAT
>DAOVMN010000041.1 GCA_030630685.1 Thermoplasmata archaeon
CTTCATTCCAGCACCATAGTGCGTCTGTGTTTTGTGTCATCCGTATCCCCAAGCACTGGAATATGGTGATACTTTATTATCTTTTCAGTCAATTAGGGACACGACCGAAAATATCTTTACTGCAGAAAATACCTACGAGAACCAGAGTTTAATCGTAAAATATGTTGAAGCATACACGAGTTCCTTTGATTTGATTGACATTGCTTTTGTAAATCAATATGTTTATGTGGATTACTTTAACCCAATCATTGTACTGGATTCACCAATGAACAATTCATTGATACGAGGTGGTTCGATCATTGCCCTCAATGTTACGGATGTCTTTCTGGATAGAGTTTACTATTCTGTTAATGGAGGCCTCAATCAAACTCTTGATTCTCCTTTTGATATTGATACCACAGGATGGGAAAGCAACGTATACACCATTGAAGTTCATGCGATTGATAAAGCTAATAATTCCGCTACAGAAACTTATGTGTTCGATGTCGATGCAAATGCTCCGATAATCATATTGAACTCACCAGTAAATAATTCTGTGATTCTACCTGGTACGATTTTGGACTTCGATGTTCAGGACGAACATTTGAATCTCGTAAATTATTCGATCAATGGAGAACCACCTCAGGAATTCGTGGAACTCTATAATATCAACACATCGATCTGGCGTGATGGAATTTATAGCGTTGAGATAAGGACCAACGATACCGTAGGAAATATTAATATTTCAACTTTCAATTTTATTGTTGATTCGGTTAAGCCCGTGATTCTCCTGAATTCTCCTGATAATAATTCTGTTATCACTCCTGGAACCCTGATTGATATTGAAATCGTTGATGAAAACATTCATGAAGTATACTGTAAGATCAATGATAGTGAAAACCAGATACTAAATGCACCTTATCATCTCAATACAACAGGCTGGTCCGATGACATTTTTACATTAAAAATTCATGCCATTGACGGGGCAGGAAACGAGGCGATTCAGACTTACGAGATTACAATTGACTCGATAAAACCAGTAATAATCCTTACATCACCTATAAATAACTCTGTAATTCTACCAGGGGCAATCATAGACTTTGAAATTACCGATACGCATCTGGTCTATATCGAATATTCGGTAAATAACGACATAAATCGAACTTTACATTTTCCATATAAAATCGATACTAATAAATGGACAAGTGGGACGTATATTATCGAAATCTATGCGCAGGATATGGCAACTAATATCACGATTGAGACATACATTTTTGAAGTTGATAAGACTGCTCCTGAAATCATATCAACTGTGCCTCTTAGCAATACTGTGAATGTGCCTGTAAATACTACGGTGGTAATAGAGTTCAGTGAACAAATGAATAGGAGTTCTGTAGAGCGTTCTATATCTATGATTCCTAACGTTAATATTTCCAGCTTTAAATGGAATGACAATGAAACGATTGTCACAATTGACATCGAATCTAACCTTACTCAGAACACAACATATGTAGTGATTGTAGAGACAACTGCAAAAGATGCCATAGGCAATTCACTGATATTATCCTATTCATGGTCTTTTACAACATACTTGGATACAGATAATGATGGGATACCTGATATCAATGACCTTGATGATGATGGGGATGATGTTCCTGATGAACAGGATGCTTTTCCATATAATCCTTCAGAATGGATCGATACCGATGGCGATGGTATTGGCAACAATGCGGATGAAGATGATGACAATGATAGAATGCCTGATACCTTTGAAAACCAATATGGTTTTGATCCATTAAACGCTTCTGACGCTACGGAGGATTTCGATGGTGATGGATATACAAATTTGGAAGAGTATATATTTAACACTAACCCAGTTGATTCAAATTCCAAACCTGATTTCGGGGAAGATAAACCAGAGGAAACCGTAAATGTTTCTCTTTTAGTTGTCTTAATAGTAGTCATAATCATTTTGATTGGAGCCTTGATCCAATCCAAGAGAAAACAAAAGAGTGTATCGCAAAAAAATGTGAAATGATAAATGATAATACTCTAGTGAAAAAATGTGAACTACCATCCCCCCTAAAGGGGGTGGCGTTACCTTGGATTTAGGAGCAAAAAGATTCCAATGATGTTTGAATCAATTGGGCTTTTCTCAATTTCCCTATGTAAAAATCCGTGATAATCCGTATAAATCCGTCCCAATCCGTGTCATCTGCGTTCTCCACCGCGACTATCCAACCTCTACTTACATCCGCGGAACCTCTAAACCTTAATATACGACAACTGGTTAGCGAACCCGATGTTGGACATTAACCTAATCCGCGAGAGGCCCGAGATAATCCGGGATTCCCAGCGCCGCCGCGGGGAAGACCCGAAAAAATTGCAGCATGTCATCGAACTGGACAGAAAATGGAGGGGATCCCTTACCAGCCTCAATGAACTCAGGCACCTTCGAAACGCTACAAATAAGGAGATAATCACACTCAAGGAAGAGAACAAGGACGCCACAGAATTAATCGCACGGATGAAGAAGGTCTCGGATGAGATCAAGGAGTTGGACCAGAAGGTAAAGGATTACTTAGAGGAGCGCGACAGACTCCTGATGACCATCCCAAACCTCCTGCACGAGTCCGTTCCTCTTGGAGAAGGGGAGAAGGATAATGTGCCTTTAAGATTTTCCGGAACTGCAAAGGTCTTTCCCGGTTTCAAGGAAGATTTCCTGAGGGATTCCCAAGGGAAAATGGATTTTATAGAGATACCCGGACCCCCGATCTCCCATGTGGACATCCTTGAGATGACAGGACTCGGGGACATCCAGAGGGCGGCGAAGGTGGCAGGCGCGCGCTTCTACTACCTGAAAGACCAGCTTGTTATGCTTGACTTAGCGCTCCAGTGCTATGCCATAGATTTCCTCATGGACAAGGGATACCGCATTATCGAACCTCCGTTCATGCTCAACCGGCAGGCCATGGAAGGGGTGACCGAGCTCTCGGCCTTCGAGGAGATGCTCTACAAGATCGAGGGCGAGGACCTCTACCTTATCGCCACCTCCGAACACCCTCTCTGTGCCATGTTCATGAATGAGATCATAGAAAAGGACCAGCTCCCGATAAGGTATGCCGGGGTTTCTCCCTGTTTCCGAAAGGAGGCCGGAGCTCATGGGAAGGATACCAAGGGTATCTTCCGGGTGCACCAGTTCAACAAGGTGGAGCAGTTCATCATCTGCCGTCCCGCTGAATCATGGGAACTGTTCAAGGAACTCATCCGGAATGCCGAGGAGCTGTATCAAAATCTTCATTTGCCCTATCGGGTGATGGGCATCTGTTCCGGGGACACTGGGGCTATCGCCTCCAGGAAGCTGGATATGGAAGCCTGGATGCCTGCGCAGGGGAAGTTCAGGGAGATAGTTTCCGCTTCCAATGCCCTTGATTACCAGGCGAGAAGACTGAACATCAGATACCGGACTCCCGAGGGAAATATAATGGTCCATACCATCAACTCCACGGCCATCGCCACCTCAAGGACCATTGTGGCTATTATCGAGAACTTCCAGGAGAACGGGGCTGTGCGGATACCTGAGGCACTCTGGAAATACACGGGCTTCAAGGAGATCCCCCTGCCACAAGGGGAGGCATGAGGAGGCGAAGCCTCTGATTGCCGGTTAGGACGAAGTCCTGACAAGGCATGAGCAACCGGAGGTTGTGAGTGCCGG
Organism: Thermoplasmata archaeon; assembly: GCA_030630685.1. Classification (GTDB taxonomy): domain Archaea; phylum Thermoplasmatota; class DAOVMN01; order DAOVMN01; family DAOVMN01; genus DAOVMN01. The sequence continues at coordinate 3,695 of DAOVMN010000041.1, forward strand.
CTAAACACGAAGTGTTTGGCAAGGTGTGAGGAACGAAGTTCTGAGCACCGGATGACCCCGCAGGGGTTGTCAAAGATGCTTGAGTTAATCACACAACAGGAGAGCACCATGTATCGGGAATTGGCACTTTTCTTACTTTTCATCCTGATCGTCCTGTTGGTGATCCACAGGCTCCGGGTTATCTCTAAGAGGATATCAAGGGAGATAATCGAGAGGCTTGGAGAAAGACAGGAAAGATTGAGGAGCCTCGGGGTAAGGAAGGAGACGGCAGAGGAGGAAGAACCCTTAGATAGAGAGCTCATCAAGGAAACTTAAGCACAAAATGTCGGTTATGACACCCTTGTGGATTTGTTCTATATAGTTCCCTCCTCCGGGGGGCAGGAACCGGCGCAGAATCGACGAGAAGGAGCTGGTAGAGAATATTCTCTGCGGTAGAGATTCTGCCACACAAAGCTAGGATTTCAGATATCTGGGACCGATATCACTATGATTCCTTATTCTATAATTTGTAACATGGTCCCGATAATAGTGTTGAGTCCCGATAATAGCGAAAAACATATAGTGGAATAAACTTATATACAAAGAACGATAACAAATGGTTTGTATGGTATCGAGAACCATGCGGAAAACAAGAAAACAACCATCACTTGCGAAAATCCAGGCGAGGATAAAAACATTGCAAGAGAAAAAACTTTATGCTGACTTCATAGCATCCAAAGTACACTATCCTCGGGGGAAAAAAGAGGTAATTTTCAGAATAATTAAACATTGCAGGGAAGAAGTAGGACGGTTTAAAGAGAGGCAGGGAAAAAAACTAAAAATCATTATCAGAAGGGGGAGGAAATATATGGAAAAATGCAAGATTAATATTTCGAATCATCCACTAAAACGATCCGTTGAAAGAGGTGTTGATTTTGAAACGATTATGAAAATCATAGAGAATGGAAATGATATTAAAGGTAAATATAAATATCGAAAATATAGAAAGCTGGGGAAAATTGTAGTATCATTTATCCAAAAACCCTGCAATATTTTTGTAGTTACAATTTTGAGAGGATGAACATGACCAAATGTCCTTACTGTGGAAAAAAATTGATTAAAAGGATGAATTCCTTTTCATTCAAAGGATACACTTTTGGAGATTTTGAAGCATCATATTGTGAAGAATGTAAGGAATCATTTTTTACCGAGGAATCGATGAAAAAAATTATTGAAATATCAAAAGAAAAAGGTCTTTTCGGTAAGAAATACTCTCTGAAAGAAATCCTTTTGCTCATAATTGGTGCAAGGGAGCGGCCTGTTTTTGGGAAAACTACCTTGATGAAGGAACTTTTTTTGATGTGTAAAGAAAATCCATTTGAGATCTCGTTTCAAGAACAATTTACTTTCAAGCCTCACCACTTTGGACCATATCTCTTTAATTTTGATGACATACTTAATGAACTGTTCAATCTTGAGTTAATCAACATGAGCGAAGGCAATTATTCACTGACAGATAAAGGAAGGGCAACATTTAAACAGCTTACTGAATTCTGGGATGACGTGGATGCAAAGAAGCTATCAAAGGTACGGAAATCCTGGGACCAGAAAGGAACATATGGACTAATGAACTATATCTATTCCAACTATCCTGAATTTAAGCGCAGATCAAAGGTGTTAGATAGATTTTCAGATTAAGGGTGAAACAATGAGTACGATATCTGTAAAACTAATTGATACTGAAGAATTGAGGCCCGGCATAGCTCGAAGGTGTAAGGTAAAGATCAAAGGAATGGACACATTTCACACACCGAACAGAGGGATTGTTACATCCGAGGCAAATAAGCACATAAACATAACCAGTAAAAGAGTTTTGAACTTACCTTTAGAAAACCCAATTTTTGAATTGGTTCATGATTTTGGTAAAAACTTATCACAATTGCATAAGAGAAATGGTCCCTATTCCAATGCTTTGACTAAGATAAACAATTTCGTGAGAAAGTTTTCTGGGGGTATGCTCATTCTCTTTTATCCCAGATGGCGTTCAGAAATGACTCCTTCAGAGAAAGATTTGGAGTATTTAGCCGATCTTCAGATTTATTCCGAACTCAATTATATTACTCTCCCTGAGTGCTCTCGAGGTATGCCTTACAATGATTTCACCAAACAACTACAGATCTATTCAATAAAAATTGAGAATGAAAGCGTAACTAACACTGAAAAAATTGTGATCCCAAGAATTTCTATAAAAGATAAAGATGAAGAGAACTTCAAAAAAAAATTTGATTACATTATCGAAAGAGATACTGAATTTCCTATTTGCTTGATTGAATATGCCCCTTATGCTGATTTTATTGCTAATTACGACCATATCGCAAAAAACTGCCCTGAAAACACTTTATTGCACATGTTTTCAACTCAGCGGAAACACAAAGGTTTTGTCAATGCTTTTTCAATTCTTCATTGGCTGCAAACAAAAGGCCTCGATACCTTTACAGTTTTTCAACCACACAAGGGAGGGGGTTCTCCAGACATTAGTAAGATTCCGTTATTAAAAGGAGACGATTTACGATTTATTGAATGTGGTGCTGGCGAACAGCAACAAATTCGTTGTTATTGCGATTATTGTCAAGGATTATCTGTGGCGGAGGTAATCAATACTGATGGGTTGGTTTATCATGGTGAAAATAAATATGGCCGTTCTTATTCAAAGGCACAAAGTGCTCTCAGGCTCCATGAGATCTATTTGGGAACGAAAGAGTTTGAAAATTCTCAGGAAAGAATTAAAGGTCACGATTTAACGGAATATCTAAAGGAGAAAAAGTTAAGCGACAAAGGCATTGGGATTCTTAATGGGCAGCAAAGATTTTTCTGATATTCCAGTAGTTCCGAAAGAGGGGAGTTCCGAATGAGACTTATCTCCAACTTGAACTCCTCAAGTTTTAGGTACTATGTCCTTTAACCCCAACCGTTCTATAATATTCCTTGTCTTCCTTGCTACCTCTTCAGGGCGGTATTTAGCGTTTTCAGGCGATCGAAACACACCGCCTTTTTCACAAAGCTTACTCACCACCACGGCATAAATATCTGCTTGGTTGATCGAATACATAGGGTCCTCCCTCCTTTATGGTATGTGATAGGTAGAACGCATAATATTTGTGATGCTCCGAAATAATGATCAGCCTGAATCTGTAGAAAATGCTATAAGAGGTGAACAAATCCGTGGAATAATGGCGAGAAGGCGAGGCCTCATGGGCAGAACCTCAGGAGTTCCGATCCCTATGAGCGTTATCCTGAAAGGGAAGCGCTTCAGGTTGCGGGAGTTCGTGATCAGGATGGCTCTGGAAGCAGAGGATCGGGCCCTTACCCAGTTAGAGGAAAAGGAGGTTCTCAATGTTGCCAGGTCCCTCAGACAGGAGTATCCGAATTGCTGGGATCACCAGAATACCTCAACAAGATGCCACGGCATTCTGCGGGCTGCACGGATGCTCCTGAGTCTTCTGGAAAAAGACCAAAAACGCCCATCCCAGCGTGAGGTCGAGGATCTCATACGCTGGTTGGAGTACGGGAAAAGACTATAATTCTTGTTCTTCTGGAGGTAACTCCTTGAGTCGGGAGATTTCTCCTGATTCAACATTTCCTCCTTTTCTTCGTCAGGAGGGCCCCACCGCCGGCCCCGAGCAGGAGAGTAGGGGTGGTGAAGGCTGGAAGCACGAAGTGCTGATGGCCGATTGAACACGAAGTGTTCGATAAGGCAGGGAGGAAGGAGTTATCCGAATCTGGCGAGAGATTTTGAGTTTTTATTTCGTCAACAGTATCATTGAGACCTGCGACTCAAGGAAAAGTTTATCTCTGTGATTTGCTTTATCTACCCCCTAACAGAATAAAGGTATACCAATGAACAAAAATATAAGATTCTTGCTGATACTCGTACCTATTGCTGTTGCAGTGAGCGCCCTCATGCTCACGCTTGCTGCAAAAGAAACTCCAGCTCAAACGATCACCGTGGATGATGATGGTGGAGCGAACTACACAATGATCCAGGATGCCATCGATGCGGCGGAGGATGGAGACACGGTAAGGGTTTTCGACGGCTACTATGATGAAAACTTGGTTGTGGATAAGGCAGTGAGTTTGATAGGAAATGGGTCGATAAACACAATAATCAATGGTAGTGACTATGGATATTTGGTGAGGATTTCAGCAGATTGGGTGAACATGAGCGGATTCGGTGTTGATGGGAGGAATATACAATATTACGGGATAAAGGTAGAATCGAATCACACCAGCATCTTTGAAAATGATATTATAAACAGTAATATAGGGATAGCAATACATCACTCAACAACAAGCACAATTTATAACAACAATTGCCATCGGAATTTCTACCATGGGATTTTTCTTTCCAATAGCGATTATGTTGGCCTTCTCAATAATAATTGCTCAAACAACCATGGGGGCGACCCTCTATACCCCTGGGGGGGCAGCATTGCATCCTATTATTCGAATAACAACACAATTTGCAACAATAATTGCTCTAACAACGCTTTTGGGTTTGATAGCATATTTATTCTAGGGTTTAATAACACAATTTCCAATAACACCTGCAATTTGAACAGTGGCGCAGGCATCGATATTTATGGGTCTAATAACACAATTTCCAATAACACCTGCAATTTGAACGGTGGCGCAGGCATCGATATTTATGGGTCCAATAACACTCTTATCGAAAATATCTGCAATTTGAACTGGAAAGCAGGCATAAGCATCGACGGTTCTAATAACACTATCATGAAAAATATCTGCAATTCGAACCAGGGTAAAGGCATAGATCTCTGGAACTCCAACAATAACATCTTATTCAATAATAACTTCTCGAATAATCTTCATGGTATCGAAATTGGAAGTTCCTCAAACAATACCATTATCAGTAACACAATTTCTGCAAACGATGTGGGGATTTACTTGAAAGTTTCTTCCCAAGGCAACCAAGCCAATTACAACAATATCTACAACAACAGCAAATACGGTATCGATGCTTCAGAAAACAATGGCTGCACAATCAATGCCACAAACAACTATTGGGGCGATACCTCAGGACCGCATCATCCCGTGAACAATACCGATGGTAAAGGAGACAATGTTACCGATTACGTGGATTTTAACCCCTGGCTGACGGTACCATATTTCCCGCCGGAGGCATTCATCGATGAGGTAAGTCCTCTTCATGTTCTGGAGGGTGAGGAGGTTCATTTTTCAGGTTACGGAAGTGCTTACGAGTCAATCCTACACTATATCTGGCGTTCCTCGCTCGACGGTGAACTCCACAGCAGCACCAAATCTTCTTTCACTTCTTCAAATCTCTCTGTTGGTAACCACACAATCTATCTCAAGGTTCAGGACAACTATGGTATCTGGAGCGATGATGTCGGCGCCTCTCTTGTTGTGAAAGCAAAACCGAGAATAATAATTATCTGGCCCACCAACAACACTAAAGTCTCCGGTACCATTATCATCAACGGCAATGCCTCTGTCCAGGGCGGCACCGTAGAAAAGGTTGAAATTTCCATCGCCGGTGGAGAATGGCAAACAGTTAACTGTACGGATTCCTGGAGCTTTGAATGGGATACTACAAAATACGAGAATGGAGAGTGTGAAATTAAGGTGAGGGCATTTGACGGGGAGGATTATTCTGATGAATATACCCTGAAAGTGAGGGTGGAAAATGCAAAAGATGATGGCAATATCAAATGGTTTATTGCTGTATTTATGACAATTTTTATTGGTCTTGCGGTGCTGGTGATTGCGGCGTGGGCCGTGAAAGGAAAAAATGGCCAGGACCTAAAGAAAAAAGCTGGGGATAGCCCACAGAACCAACCACAAGATTTTCAAGAATCGCCTCCCCGAGATTCACCCCTGAACTCGGCGATTGGAAAACCAGCAACACCAGAAGACTACAAATCCTTTATGCCACCCTCCAACTATTCAATGCAAACACCCACATCTGTGCCCAAGGGGGCACCCGAACAACCAGATGACCAGTCTGTTGACGAACCTGCGGTTAACGCCCATAAGTAGGTTAAAAATGCACAACTTTAGCTGGTTGGAGTACGGGAAAAGACTATAATTTTCATTCTTCTTTCTTTGAGCCTAAAATCCTTTCCCTCAACCCCTCCTCTGAAACATCCACCCCTGCTTTCCTGAAAAATGCAGTAATATTCCTTACATCCCTCTCCAGGAACTCCCGGGACATCGGATGGCTCAACAGCACTGCCTGTCCCACGTCGATGATCACGGGTTCGCCCTCGAAAAAAAGGATATTGAACTCCGAAAGATCGGAATGCACAAGCCCGGCCTTCTGATGAATTCTGGCCATATTATCCCTCACCACTTCATAAATCCGTTCCATCTCCTCGCTGATGCCTTCATTGTTCTTATGCCCCTGGTACCACTGCCTTAATGTGGGTGCTGCCCTGATCTCGTCCCCGATGTACTCCATGACCAGTACATTCCTCTCGATGGCTATAGGAGAGGGTACCTTCACCTCCGCCGCCTCCATCCGCTTCAGGTTCTTGAACTCCTTCTTTGCCCATATCTCCACCAGCCCTCGCCTGCCCTTGAGGATGTGCTTGAATCTCGGGTCTCCTTCGATGTACGGGCGGACCTTTCGGAAGGTGGCGGTGGACTCCCGGAATATCTTCACAGCAACGGATTCCTTGTTCTTTCCCTTTCCCAGAAAA
>DAOVMN010000448.1 GCA_030630685.1 Thermoplasmata archaeon
AGGGAGGTCCCAGAGATGCCGGAGGTTGGGGTCTGTCCCAGGTGCGGGAGGAAGATGGAGTACATCGAGACGTATAGAGCATGGTATTGCCATGAGTGCAGGGATTATGTGTGATGGGATTGAGCCTACAGGATATGGAAGAGAAGGATGACAATGATGATCGAGAACGAGGACGACGACGATATGGACGGCAACGAGGGAGCACGGCGAGGACGTGAACGCAAAAGTCGATGGTGGTAAATGGGGCTCCGGGGGACGGGGGGGACAGGGTCTTTCTCCCGGGGCTCGAGGCGGTGGCCGTGGTAGCCGTGGTTGTCATCGTGATTTTCTTTGAAGGATTTGAAAGAAAGAGGAGATGTTATGGCATCGGGTGAAAAAATCTTACCACCGAAATCAGGGTTAGGATAAAGAGCTCATCAAGGTTCCTTTCCACTTCATTTCGAACCTATGGATCAGTTCGTTTGATCGATTTGTCCATCCAAGCATCACGATGTAATCGAGGTTTTTTGATTTATGGAAAATCCCTTTCGGCTACCCAACATTTTTATATCGGGAATTCCATTCAGGGCTGATCCATCAATAAACAATGGACAAAGGAGGCCGGGCAGCATGCTCCTGGGAATGCGGTTCTTCGCAAAAAAAGGCATCAATAAACTCTGGAAGGCCATCGAGACGGATATCAGAAACCTCTACTCACCAAAGGTGACGCCCCTCTACGTGATCCAGGAGGCAGGAAAGGAATATCTCAGCATAATATTCGAGATAAAAGGCCTTGAGGCATTCCAGGATTTCCTCAACAGCAACCCGACGATCCAGACCACAACAAGGAAGACAAGGAGCATCCCCTTGCATTTGCCCTATTATTTTAAGCTTCCAGAAGATCATCCCTCTGATCTGCAGAGGTTCACCATCTTCCTTCGTATCGATCCGGCTCATTATAAAACAGTCCATGCGAGGATCCCCAATATGAGGCCCCCGAAAGACATAATCATGACATTCTTCTCCTTCTCCTTTGGGGACGACGATCTCATCCTTTCGATCCTTGCAAGGGACGAGGAAGCGGTAAGGATATTTGTTCATGAAAGGATCGAGACAATAGAAGGAGTGCTGTCCACCTCTATTTCCAGGGTGATAAGGAGCCAGAGACTCTCCTCCAAGAGCAAATTGAGCTTACATAAAAAGACATTCCTTTACGAAGAGCGAGACATGTCATCGGAGAGGGAAAAGTACGAGAGAGAACGGGCAACAATGACCGTGATAATGCGGCTCTTTGCCGAGAAGAAACTCAGCGATCTCTGGGAAGCCATCGAGAAGAACATTCGTAAGTTCGAAAGCACGGACTTTATACCGCTGTATGCATCGCAGCAGGAGGCCAAGGATTATGTCACCGTTGTGGCAGAGATGCGAAACTTCGAGGGATTGAATGAGCTTTTCTTCCAGGGTCTCCCTTCATTGATCAATGTGAGAAAATCCAGGACATATCCCTTGATCAAACCCCTCTATTTTCTGATGCCTGTGGAGCATCCGGCCAAGCTGGAAAGGTACCTTATCACAATAAGGGTTGAACCTGCCAGATACTCGGATGTTTATTCAAAGATCAATACCCTCGTGTTTCCGGATAATGTGTTCATGACCTACATCTCATACTCACTGGGATATGATGATATTATTATGTCCATCCTGGCTGAGAACAGGGAGGCAGCAGAGAGTTTCGCAGAGAAAAGGATCGAGCCGCTGAGAGGGGTGATCTCGTATGATGTCTCAAACCAACTGAAGACGATGAGGCTGACATCAAGGAAGAAGTGGTTGGTCCACAGGAACAGGCACCTATCCAGCTATGACAAGGAATATCGTGAGGACTACGACAGGAGATACGATTGGATAGAGGACGAAGACTATCTAACAGGTCTGACAGGCCCATTCATCCGGGAACTGCGTCAAGAAGATTGATTTGTTAATTTGTTCGACGAAATCTTTGCAGGACAATACAAGAAACTTTTTGCCTTACCAAAATTGTTAAATATGTATACCAAAAGGTAGTTATTCCAAATCGCGAACAGGATAATTCCAGAATAAAAATTCCCCATGAAATGGAGAAGATACAATGGCTAAACTAGAAAAATCCACCAAAAACACCTC
>DAOVMN010000480.1 GCA_030630685.1 Thermoplasmata archaeon
CTCTCGCTATGAAGATATCAACTACCGGTGGGTTTCCGGTCAGGGCACCCATCTCCTCATGAGTATGGATCAGTTCTTCGGCCTTTTCCTTTTCCCCAGGACCGAATTTCTTGAATTGATTGCCATAAAAAATGGTGCCGAATAGGACGGTGGGGTTCTCCCCGGGCTGTCCACCGAACTTGATACCCTGGATATCGTAGGCCTTCTGCTCTGTGCTGAAACTGAACATCCGCTTTCCTCCGTGAGTATAAGGTAATGTGGTTCAAAAGGGGAACCTTTTATATAAACCGTTTGTTCCTTTGGATGAGAACCTGTGGAATGGTTTGATCCCTATCCCTGGCCCGGCTACTCGCCAAACAGCCGGTTAACCATCCAGTCCGCACTGAAGGGTACCAGGTCTTTGTACCCCTGGCCCGTGCCCACAAACAGAATAGGCTTCCCAACCGCATGGGCAATGGATAACGCCGCACCACCCCTGGCATCCGAGTCTATCTTGCACAGGATGGCACCGGTTATGCTGACAGCCTCATTGAACGTAGAGGCCTGCTCCACAGCATCGTTGCCCGCCAGGGAATCCCCGACATAGATCATCATGTGGGGCTTTGCCACCCGCTTGATCTTCTTCATCTCGTCCATGAGGTTCTTGTTGGTCTGCATCCGTCCGGCGGTATCGATGAGCACGACATCCTTGTGGCGTGCCTTGGCATGCTCGACAGCATCATACGCAACCGCCGCCGGGTCCCCTCCAGCCTGATGTTTGATAAGCTTCACACCAAGGCGTGCCGAATGAATCCCCAACTGCTCGATGGCACCTGCCCTGAAGGTATCCGAGGCCGCAATGACGCTGGAATATCCTCTGTCCTTGAGGTATTGCACGATCTTGGCAATGGTTGTGGTCTTCCCGGTGCCGTTCACACCAACGAACATGAGCACCACTGGCTTCTCGTGCCGGGCAATGAAATCATCGAAATCCACAGGGTTGGTGGTGAGCACGCCCCGTATGGCGCTCTTGAGTGAGGCTTCGATGAATTCTCCCACATCCTCTTTCCTTCTCAGCTTTACGCCCTCGAGCTCACTTTTAACTTCGGCAGTGATCTCATCCACCACCGGAAGGGCGACATCGGATTCCATGAGTATGATCTCAAGCTCGGAGAGGACATCATTCAGCACTCTAAATTTCAGCCTCTTGCCAAGGATCCCCTCGTCACGCTTCCTGGGCCTTTTTTCCTCAATAATCTCCACCTGCGAGGCATCGATGAGCTCGGAATCCTCTACTTCCCTTTCCACGACCTCGGCCACAATGACCTCTTCGAGCTCTTCCTCGGCCCTCTTGCGGAATCCTTTGAGCTTATCCCTCAGACCTTTGAACATGTGCTTTCCTTTCCATATCAGGACATCAGATTCAGGAGATATGAGAAACCCAGAGGGATAAGGTCTTGTCCGCTTCCGCATTTCCCGCAGCGAGCACCACCAAGAGCAGTCCTGCCAAAACAATCAAAAACAGCCCGATCCTTACTCCTGTTTTTCCAATCTCCATTTTAATCACCTTTTCCTGAATCATTCTCTTTTTCTGCAGAATATTCCACCTTCCTTTCCTTAATCGTAAGCCCGCCCTCAACAGCCTTTCTGATCCGTTTCAGCTCGTTGGTCACAGTGTGATACTTTCCATCAAGGCTCTGGAAATGCTGACTGGTTCCGTCAAATCCCTGATCGATCTTTGTACCCATCGACTCGAAGCCGCTGTCGATCTTTGTACCCATCGACTCGAAGCCGCTGTCGATCTTTGTAC
>DAOVMN010000294.1 GCA_030630685.1 Thermoplasmata archaeon
AACTGAAAATAAAGAAGAGGAAGAACTGATTGACAAAAGAAAGATTAAATACATTCCTTTGTGGAAATGGTTGCTAAAGTCAAAGCAGTTAGTTTAACTCATGCTGCCCGTCACCAGATAATACAACCTGCAGAGGTTGGCTTTATTTAGATCACGAATAATCTTCGTTCGCTCTTCTTTTCCTTTTCCCTTTAGTTCTTTGTGCCACCCATTTGTGAGCCCCATCGTTTTCTTTCCTTTATTCAGAATCCCCAGTTTTAACAGCCGATTTTCAGGCGAATCTTTTAATTTTTTGACTTTTCTTACCCTCATCGACTTTGGACTTGGCGCAGGCTCCCCCGGCGCAGGCCCCCCCCTCACCTACTTCTTTCTTCTCTATCAGCTCTTCAAGTCCAGGCATAATGATCTTATCACACTCTTAGTATTTAGCTCTTATTATAGTGAGGTCAAATCGTCGATCACCTCAAATAATCCGCAAGGACCTCGTGCATCAGCTCCCTTGGATTGGTGACTATCAGCTTCCCCCGAGCCTCACTGACGATCTTCTTTCCCGCCTCCACATAGGTTTCTTGCTCAGGCTCAAGGAGGATCAATGTCAGGTGGGCATTCAGGTCTTTCGCTTCTCCGAGGGCATAGGACATGCTGATCTCCGGTTCTCCGGCGATGTCCCTGCCTTTCTCATCGGTATAGGCCTCTGGAAGTCCGTCCGTGATCAGATAGGCGATCTTCAGGTCGGCCCTTGATTCCTCGAAAAGTAAACGGGCTGTCCTGAGGGCACCCGAGATGTTGGTAAATCCCCTCGGCTCGGATTGCCACACAGCCATGAGGTCCATGAGGGAAACATGCGTATCGAAGCCGATGATATCGATCCTGTCCTTCTCCTTCTGCCGCTTTACCGCCCGGTATAGCGCCATGACCGTGCGCTTGGCTGCATCGATCCTTTTGTTCTCCTCCATGCTCGAGCTCTTGTCGAACATGATGATCACGTGGGTGGAGATGGCGGATTCCTCCCTGTATACCATGATGTCCTCGTCATAGATGTGCTTATCACCCGGGTGGTTGATTCGCGTATTCACGATGGTGGTCACGATGTCCATTCGAGATTCCTCGTACACGCTCCGCATTTTGGCCTGTTCATAGATGCCCAGTTTCCTTTCAGAGCACCCGGATCTCGCACCTGTATAAGGTAGGGCATTGAGTTCCTTCTGAAAGATCAGATCGGCGAACCGTTCCAAGAGTGCGGTGGTGGGAATGATATTCTCTCCTTCCATCTGAATAAAGCCGAGTTCAATGAGATTTCGTTCGATAAGCCTCTTTACAGGATCCTCTGTCTTCTTTCTCAGCTCCTCCCTCAGCCTCTTAAGGTCTCTCTCCCGCCTCTGCCCCTCACTCTCCCTTTTCCCCTCAAGCTGCTTCCGAAGCTCCTTTTCTTCCTTCTCCATTTTGCGGAGCTCTTCTTCTGTTTTATCCCTTTCTCTGTCTAATTCCCGCTTAACCGCAGCCTCAAAATGCCGCTCAAGGAGGTGCTCGGCCTGTTCCTCGAAATCCTTTGATGAATATTCTCCGGTTCTTTGAAGCTCCCTCTTGAGCCTCTTTCGTATTCCCGGACGCCTGAGAAGCTCGGAAACCGGGGCCCCGATGTTGTACCTCAGCTTTCCCCCAAAGATGGCAAGTGACGTTTTTCTTCTCTTTTTTCCTGGAATGGTAATTTTCTTTTTTCTCCTGAAAAAGGCCTTTATTCTAACCCAGACCCGGATTAGCCATAGATATATTCCGAGGAAGAATGCCTTTATCCTTTCCCGGAGGGTACCGGGCTCCCAGGCCTTGACGAGGTCCAGGAGGTCATCCTTTCCCATTACTTCCTCGAGATCGATAAGGTTTATCCTTTCCATGTCCGGGATGACATGCGGCTTTCCCTGCCTGAATTCCTCGAGCTGTCTGAACATCCTTTTTTCTTTCTCCCGAAGCCCTTCCTCAAGTTCCTTTTCTCTTCTGTCCAACAGTCTGAAGGCCTGCTGTTCCAGCCTTTCCCTGTATCTTCTGAGGCGTTCGCCCAGCTCGCCTGTGGCCAGGGAAGCGGAATACTTGGCTGCGAATTCCTCAAGCCCCCTCTTTCCCTTCTCGGCGATCTCCTGAAGCAATTGCTCTTCCTCTTCGGGGGTGAAGGTGAGTTCTAACTCAAAATCAGTGCAGTCTGGAAGGATGGGTTCCTGCATGTGCTTTTGAACAGGGTTGTGATATGTTAAACTTTCTTTGGATGGCCGGTGGGATGATATCATGGAGACGGTAGTGGAGACTTCTTTATTTCTTCGGGTCTATTTGTTTGTCGCTTGTGCGGAATTCATCACGAATTACACAAATAGACGAATGTCACGAATTTACCTATGTTGGTTTACATTCTCACTCTTTCACCTCCTTATATTCGTGTAATTTGTTCATTCGTGCCATTCGTGATCTCATGGCTCTGGTGGTTTGTTTGGCTACTTTCCCGAAAATAATAAAAAGAGTCCGGTAGTGTAGAGGTATGTTCATGTAGGGTTTCTAATACATCTGTTTTCTACACCACCACAGCTATCTCGGGACTATTTGCCTGGTGGCCCGAATGGATCGTCATCCTTGGTAATTGGTTGGGCGACAGGTCTTTTGAGAGTATATCCATTTTCAACAACGAAGTAGTGGTTCTTTCTGCCGACCTTCTCGATCCTCACCTTTCCATTCTCAACAAGTTCGTTCAGTTTGCGGCCTACGTTTCTCCTGCTCATCTTAAGGATGCGCACGAGGTCCTTCTGATTCAACCCGGGACTATGGGTTAGGATCTCGATGATCTTCTCACGTATCTCTTTCGATATCAGGTGCTCCCTTGGATAGAATCGCTTCTTGTTGCCATCTTCATTTGATTTGATCCTCCTCTTATCTTCAAGCACTTTAAGATGGTAGGCGAGCTTGCCGTTCCAGAAACCAAGGTCTCTTTTCATCCTATTGTAGTGTGCACCGGGATTCCGGCTTAGATAACCCATTATCTCACCCCTTGCCTCTGAATCCACCTTTGTAGTTGTGCGAGTGTAAAGAGGGATAAGCAGGGAGAAAAACCGGTATTTCCAGGGTTCATGTATCCCTACGGCGGCGAAAAAGGCGGCCATCCCCGCGGTGCCAATGACTACCGCTGTTGGGGATGGACGCGGGAATGGGATCATTCCAGGATCATCATCTTCCTTCAGTTTTCCCTCTATTGTTGCAGAATCCCGGACCTCGGGATAGGTCATGGATTTTACGGTAATAACCACGGTTATCTTTTTCCCATACGAGGTAGCGGAGGGGTCCTCCCTCAGAGTAAGGGAAATGGTATTTTCCTCACCCGGGCCCAGTGTGACCTGCGGGGAGTCCAGGGTGGCGGTCCAGCCCTGATAGTTTCCTGTGATGGAAAAGGTGTAGCTGTCCTTGATTTCTCCGGTGTTCTTCACTGTCAGGGAGAGGATGGTGTAATTTTTCCCCTCGAGATCGAGGGAGAGGGTGGTTGGGGTGATTTCCACCCCATAC
>DAOVMN010000289.1 GCA_030630685.1 Thermoplasmata archaeon
ATTTCTTAATCACAGACTTACGACATACTCCCTTTCCCGTGTCAGGGCGGTAGGGAAAATTTGATAAGCAAAAACATCGTAGCAGATTAGTGATCCATACTTTCGTTTTCCCATTGGTTCCTGGCCAAAACTCATGAGGCGTTAACATGGAGGAAGAAAAAGAAGAGATTCATCCCCACCCCCCAATCGACCGAATAATCCTGCCAAAACTGGAATCCGAGCAGCTAAAAAAGATTGGTGCTCTGGTCATTGTGGTGATCATTGTTCTCGCTGGATTTCTTGTTCTCCTGAGGGGCCGGGATGGGGACGAAGAATACGACTCGGACGGGGACGGGATGCCGGATAAATGGGAAAGGAAATACGGCCTGGACCCGAACAACTCTTCGGATGCCGGGGAGGACCTGGACAATGATGGCTATGATTTTGACCGCGATGGTCTCATCAACGAGACTGAGAGTTTCACCAATCTCGAGGAATACCTGAACGGCACGGATCCAACCAAAAACGACACTGACGGGGATCGGATGTACGACGGCTGGGAGGTCTGGTACCAGTTTGACCCATTGAATTCAACAGATGCCGAAAAGGATGCCGATGGGGATCTACTGATGAACGTGGGGGAGTTCTTATCTGGAACACCTCCAAGGGTCGGGGATATCGATGAAGATTTCCTGTTAGATTCCGGGGAAGTTGGGTTTGGGACAGATGCCTATTCGAATGACACGGATGGGGATGGCCTATCGGATGCTGTGGAGCTTTTCGACTACTTCGCTTATGACAGCATAAAGGTGGATGAAAGGCTGTGGATGTGGATGCCGGTGGTCAAAAGGCTACTGCAGATTTCCGAAGAGGGCCACTACCGCCTGAAGATTCCCTTATCAGGAATCATGTACAGTCCAAGGGTGCTGGTGGTCAACGATGACAAAGCCGGGATAGGAGACTTCAGCGCCGATGTGTTCGCGAGCAGACTGATCAATTCCGGTCTCCGAATAGAGATGGCAGATTCGAACCAGATGAGAGACATGGATTTGCTGGAATATGACTTCGTGGTCTGGAGTTCGGGAGATGATCCTAATCCCCTGACAGACGTTTTTCATCGCCAGGAACTGGTGGATTTCGTGGTGGGCGGGGGCAGGCTGCTCATCGAGGGAGGGGCCTTCTCCACTTTCTGGTCGGGGGACCGGGATTTCAGGGAGAAGGTGCTTCACGTCCAGTACGGAGAGCCTGTGAGAAAGAAAGACCTCGTACCCATCGTGGAGCATCCGGTCTCGTCGGGCTTCACACTTTATGAGAACGTCTCAATGTTCAGCTATCTGGGTTCAGATACCGATTCGTTCCAGAACCTTTCCGATTCCGCAGCGGTTTTCGAATGGAATCTTGGGCCCTATGACCAGGGATACGCCCTGAACACCTACGATGACAACCCCGACGCGGAAGACGGGGGCCAGATAGTCTACATGGCCTTCGACCTCACTGGCATCGAGGACTATGGTCAGATGGTAAGGCTCACAGATAACTGTATCAACTGGCTGGATCCTTTCCCAACTGATGCCGAGTTCAACATGACCAAGCTCATGGAAGCGATTGAGATCGTTGTTGAAAAGGACGGGGTGGAGATCCAATCGATGTATAACAACACCATAATCTCGAATGCCACCTCCTATCTCTCCATGGGCCTCACTGACATCCGCTCTTTCTGGCTGCAAAGTTACGACCTAAAGGTCGGCACCTATACAGTTACCATTGATCTCAATGAAACCGCAATCATCGGCGAGGTGCCGGATTACTTCAACTTCACGGTGTTCTTGGACCATATTCTTGTGGAGAGGTTCCAGCTTGATCCCCTGAACAATGATACGGACGGGGATGGATTGTCGGACGGGTTGGAGGTGGCTCATGGTACTTATCCGTTGAATATAGACAGCGATCATGACGGACTAACGGATTATTCCGAGTTAGTGGTGCATGGAACGGGCCCCCTGAACCGGGATTCGGATGGGGATATGCTCGCGGACGGATTGGAACTCGGGCTCATATCGGATGCCGACCCCACCACTAAAACGGATCCCTTAGACCCGGACACAGATGACGATGGATTATATGACGGCTGGTTCGATGAGAACGGAGACGGGATTTTCGGCTCAGGTGAAAAAGGTGAGGACACCAATCAGAACGGGAAACGGGATAGCACCGAGACCGATCCGACTAAATGGAGTACGGACGGGGACAGCCTGCCCGACGGCT
Source organism: Thermoplasmata archaeon (assembly GCA_030630685.1). Taxonomy (GTDB): domain Archaea; phylum Thermoplasmatota; class DAOVMN01; order DAOVMN01; family DAOVMN01; genus DAOVMN01. Next base: position 2,245 of record DAOVMN010000289.1, read on the forward strand.
GGGAACTGGGTATGCACCTCGATCCCCTGTCAGATTCGGGAGAGGATGGAGACGATGGAAATCCGGACGGGGACATCAACAGATACGATCAGTACCTCACCAACATAATGGAGTTCAATCTGGGCACCAATCCCAGGCCCTTTGATTGGGATGGAGACGGCAACATAACAGGCGGCTTCGAGAATGGAACCGATTACGACGAGGATGGATTGCAGGACGGACAGGAGGCATTCGTGGTCTTCAGGACGAGCGTATTGGATGGGGCCAGGAATATCGAAAACTATGCGAGGGCAAGCGACTGGATATACTGCGATCAGAATATCACAGATGGGCTGCCTGGAAATGCCTATGTCTTTGATTCCGTTCTGCAAGGTGCGGATACCACCTCAGCAATCAATTCAGAAAACATCGGAGTGAAGGGGATATTCAGGTTAACGGACGGAACCAGAATATTCTATGATAAAGACCTTGATAGAATTTATGCCTGGGAGCCCTTCTCGGACTTCAACGATAGGGATGGGAACGGGATCCTCGAAGGAACCTGCTATGTATTCGTTTCTTCCGACATGTCGGTCGTGTCCTCAGATCTTCCTGTTCCAGGATACCACAACAGGGAACTCTATTGGGAAATAAGTCCCTTTATTCAGGACAGTGACTATGACGGTCTGATGGACGGGGAGGAAGCCCTTTACGATCAGGACCCAGACGAGGACGGCTACCCGAACGCTCTGGACCCGGATTCGGACAATGACGGGATTTCAGACTTTATAGAGCAAACAATTTATTGGGACACGGACGTGGATAATGATGGGTTAGAAAACATGGTTGACCTGGATTCCGACGATGATGGGGTGGCGGATTCCAAGGAGCAAGAGGCGTTCTTGGATACAGACAGGGACGGGCTGATTAACTTGCTCGACAGCGATTCCGACAACGACGGATTGCTGGACGGGGAAGAGGATAAAGATGGCGACGGCTTTACCGATGTCGAGGAGTCCAGTCCCTTGTTGATCGACACAGATGGGGACGGCTTGAGCGACTATGAGGAAGTCTGGCCCGGAGTGGATGGCTACATAACCGATCCCGCTGATAGGGATACCGATGATGACGGGCTGGGCGATGGGGTGGAGGTCGCAGGATGGGACATTATTGTAAACGGTGCAACCGTTCACGTTTCCTCAAACCCTACCCTGAAGAACTCTGATGGAGACGGACTGAGGGACGAGCTGGAATTCCTTTTCACCGACCCGATGAAGGAGGACAGTGACAGTGATGGACTCTGGGATAGCTTGGAGGACAGAAACCTCAATGGAGCGTGGGATCCCGGCGAGACGAACCCGACAGAAAGCGACACGGATAACGACCTCCTACCAGACGGAACAGAGG
>DAOVMN010000154.1 GCA_030630685.1 Thermoplasmata archaeon
CCTTCTCCCTTCTCCCTTCTTCCTTCCCCCTTCTCCCTTCCCCCTCCTCCATTCCCCCTTCTCCATTCCCCCTCCTCCCTTCTTCCTCCTCCATTCCCCACGCCGCCCCCAGGGGCCGCTCCCTGAGATCTCTGTCCCCTCACGTCCCCGGCACCCATATCATAAAATCACATTCAACTCCCCGGCCCAAGACCACCATAAACAATCCGTGAAAATCCGCTGCATCCGTGTAATCCGTGGTCTATCGTTTTCCGGCCATACAACCAGTAATAGCTCGTGTCAATCCATCATTCACACCCCACCATCCCTCCCTCTCCAATCATCCTCCCCAATCATCAGAAAAGCCTTGAAGCTCGCAGATGAAACAGGAACTTCAGGTTATTCCACCCATCCTTCCAGGAATTCAGCTTGATCTCCCCAACCCGAATTCTATATTCTATCGGTACCTCTCCCGCCCTGATATCCGGATGCCTGAATGCCTTGATCTTGATCTCCTCGGAAAGGGGCATCCCATCGCTTTCAAGATCGAACCTGTTAAGGGTCTCCTTCCTGAAGACCCACATCCCGGATTGTGAATCCTTCAGATGAAGACCGAAAAGGAGGTTGGTTGCATGTTTCAGGATCCAGTTGCCTAAGCGATGTTTTCGGCTCATCGCGTGTTTGTCCAGTTGACTGAGGCGGTCGCACGTGAGAAAATCCAGCTCGTGCTCCTCCAGGTATCTGATCAACTCGGGGATACTATCCGCAGGATAGGTGAGGTCTCCGTCGAGTGTGACGATAATATCCCCATTTGCCTTGGCGAACCCGGTCTTGTAAGCCCTTCCATAACCTTTCCTTTTCTCCAATACCACCCTGGCACCCCCTCCCTCGGCGATCTCGAGTGTTCTGTCTGTGGAGAGGCCGTCAACGATCATGACCTCCATATCTTTGGTGCGTGGGATCAGGCTCAGAACCTCTCCGATGGCTTCCTCCTCGTTAAGGGTTGGGATGATCACCGTTATCATCGGTTTCACCTTATTCCCTGGGTGTCGGGGCCTCCTCTTTTGCGGTCTCCGTGGGTAACTCTATGTCTTTGTTTCTCCAGAAGACATCCCCAAGAGCAAAGAACACAACCAATCCTATCATGACCAAGATGACATACCAGAACTTATTCTCGATTCCAAGGAAAGGCTCCTTTCTTTCCGGCTTCTTTGTGATCTCGATGTCGAGCTCTGCACCATTATTATCCTCGTTTATCTCTTCTATCTCGTTCCCATCATCCAGCACGACCTTGATTGTATGGAGGCCCTTCACCGCCCTCCAGGCGATCGATACGGTCTCATTGTTCATACTCTCAAGGCTTAGGATCTCTGTTGAGCCAAGAAAGACATCGTCCAGGAAGAAGCTCACCGTGATGTTGCGTGCATTGCCATCTCCGAAGTTGCCAACATCCACCACGAAGTTGATGACCTCGCCGATGTAAAGTGGGCCTGAAACGATTATCCTCTCCTCCGTGAGGAGAAGGTCCGAGGCCCTGATATGGATCCTTGCCACTGCTGTATCATCGACCTCTCCATCGGACACCTCAAGGGTGACTATGTGATCCCCTGGGTGCATGTCAACACTAATGACCAGATACTCGTCCACCTTCTCATCATCAACCTTCTTATCATCAATATACCAGGTATAGTTAAGGGTATCCGCGCCGTCCGGGTCGTAAGAAGCAGAGGCATCCAGTCTCACCCTCTTCTCGACATCCTCGTGAGAGTTGTCTAACGGGCTGGTTATTCCGGCAACCGGAGCAGAGTTTCCGATGATAAGCTCGCTGCTGTCCACATAACTGCTGCTCAGGAGGATTCCGTCGAAGGCATAGACCCGGCAGAACACCCTGTCTCCTTTGTCGAAGTGTGCCCCTGTGAAACTATTCATCCCCGGGGCCCCGGCGATCTCACCATTCACATACCACACATATTTGTAGGTGGTCCTCTCCCCATCGACATCCACAGCTCTCAGTCCTGTGCCATCCACTTCTATGGTAGAAGCCTCGTTTGGAGGATAATGCTCAGGGATCGATAATGCGGTCCCGTACACCTCTGGTGGGCTGTCCTGGATGGACACGGGCTTTGTTTCCTTCTGTGTGCCGTTCTCCTCTCCATCATTTGGGGTTACCCTGCAGTAGACCCTGTCCCTGTGCACGAAGATCCCGGAAATCGTGTTGTTGTTGTATTTCATCTTAACAGGATTGCCGTTAACGAACCATTCGTAATAGAAGTTCTCGTCTGGGTCTCCGTCCGGATCGATATAGTATTCCGCCGCCTCCACGGTGAGCACGGAGGTGCAGTTCACCGGCTCCTTATAGCGCAGGATCGCCATCTCAAGGATGGGCGGGGTGTTTATTATGGTCACATTGTTCGAGGAGTTGACTGGCTCTCCATAGTCTGTGCCATCGAAGGGCCTCACCGCAACGGTGATGACATCATCTTTTCCGAAATATCTGTTCTCCGCGGTGTTCCTGAGGGACATCGTATGCGGAGCGTCGGGGATCGGTTTCCCGTTCCTGTACCAGATGTAATCATGTGCTTCCTGGGGGTCGCCGTCCTGGTCGTAATATCCCAGGGGCCATGCCTTGATGATCGCAACCCTTGTGGGCCTTCCGAGTGTGGTGACAGTAACTCCTGTGACAACAGGGGCGGTATTATTGATCTCCACCACCGTGGTGTTGACAGGCGAGCCATAGTCAATACTATCGTATGGCTCCACCACACAGTGGATCCTGCAGCCCTTGAAGAAGTAGGCACCATCGATGATGCTGCCGGTCTTTGCGAATTTGTCGTTAACATACCAGATGTACCGGAACTCCTGTGCAGGATCCCCGTCCTCATCGAAATAATTGTTCCCCACTGCTGTGAGTACACAACTGAGATTCGCCTGTGGAACCACCTCCCCTTGATACGTTATGATGATAGCGGAATCGGTTATCGAGGGCGGGGTATTGACCACGGTGATATTGGGCGTGGTTACAGGGGCTCCATAATTATCCCCATCATAAGGGGCGACGATGCAGTAGAGAACGTCCCCACGCTGGAACCCGCCCAGCTCGAGGGTAGTTGTCGTACCCGCGCTTGTGCCATCCTCGTAGTACCATTGATAGGCGAAGTTGGCATAGTCCGGGGGATCACCATCCGGGTCGAAATAGATAGAGGCATCCACGCTCAGGGTGGAATACTTGTCCGGTCTGTCCCCGGTGTATTCGATTGTTGCGGCACCGATTGTTGGTGGTGTGTTCCTGATGGTTATTGTGCTGGACTTCCCCTCTTCCCCGTATTCCTCCCCGTCATAGGGCGTTACATTGCAGTGAACCTCATCCCCCTTGCTGAAATGATTGCTGGAAAGGGTGTGTGTGTGTATTCCGATATCAAGGCCATTCACATACCAGGAATAAAGGAACGTGGAATTGTCCTGTTTGTCATCATCCGGATCGATAAAACCGGTAAGGTTCGGATAGAGAACGGAAAGCTCGTTTGGCCCGTTTGGTTCTCCTCCCGTGTATTCCATACCGACATCCACGAGCGCAGGCGGGGTGTTGTGGATGTGAATTGCACTGCTTCTTTCCCCGGTCCCGTAATCCTTTCCATCGAATGGCAGTATCCTGCAGTAGATCTCATTCCCTTTGTCGAAATGCCTTCCATCGATCTCGGTCAGGTTCTTTCCCGAAACCACACACACACCTGAGTTGTACCATTCATAGATGAAGTTGGCATAATCCGCGGGCTCTCCGTCTATGTCGGAATACCCGTAGGGCGCGGACCTCAGGATAGTGGATTCATTGGCCTTTGTGACCTCGCTTCCCTGGTAAAGGATTGTGATATCCACGCCGTCGATGTTTGGTGGAGCATTGCTGATGACAGTGGAATTATAGTAATAGCGGGATGCCTTGCTATCGTTTAGAATTACCCTCAGCCTCACCTCATCTCCCTTTACAAAGTTCTCCTTGGAAAGGTTATCCGCACTGGTAGAGTTTTCGATAATATAGACGCCATTCACGGTCCAGGAGTAGTAGACCGAGAAGTCATCACCTTCCGGATCATAGGGGTCGTGCAGGACTGCAAAGAGGTTGGAACCATTATGGAATATGTATTCCCCCAAGAGGCCCGTGGTATCCGAGGCAAGCTCGAGGATCGATAGGCGCGGGGCATCGTTCTCCGGGGTCCAGTTCAGGGTGATGTATTGTGAGGCAGTTGCACCGTCCAGGTCATGTAATGTAAGCTTAACCTGGGCCTCGCCATTGAAATCCAGTTTCGGCGTGATAATCAACTCCAAGGAATAGTTCCCTGAAACACGCTCCACCCCTTTGGTCCAATCAGCGGTCCACCTCAGCCTATTCGCCGAATTCTCTCTATCGGTTCCATTCGCAAGGAGGCCCAGGGTGATGTTGTGATCCTCCTTTTCCTCCTCGTCGGGGATTGTTCCAATGATCTCTGGCGGGTTATTCCGGATCCGGATATCGATATATGCCCATTCGCTCACCGCCCCATCCGTATCATTGAACCTTGCCCTGAGAATGTATTGGTCAAGCACCAATCCGGCACCCGGGGTGAAGTTGACCTGCCATATTCCATCCGCATAGAATGGGGCATCGAAATAATTGGAGTAATAGGTGATATTGCTTCTGGAGTACTGGAAGTGTGGAGTGAGTTCCCATTCCTCGTCCTCTTCCGCATCGCTGCCGTTCACATAAAGGCGTGCCGGAAGGGTCCTGTACACCTCGGAGGGACCCGAGAGGTCTTCCACCACAGGTGTGCTCTTTACCGAGATATTGGTCCGGAACCAGCGGCCAAAGAGCTCGTCTGTATCCCTGAACCTCACCCTGAAGGCATAGGGTCCCGTGATCCAGTCCATACCGGGAGTGAACTCAGCGGCCCAGCCTGTTCCATTGAACGAGATGGTGAGATCGGTCCAGTCCCCGTTAGGCGGGCGATACTGCAGGTATCCTGTCAGGTCCCCGATGGGGTCGTCATCATCCTCCACATCCACCCCGATGACAAGGGTAGAACCCCTGTACACGTAATTCCGCTGGAGCACATAGCCGATGACCCTTGGGGGTTCATAGATAATGGTCCAGTTCAGGACGGCATTGGAGGTGGTGTAATTCCCGTCCAGGTCCGTGAGGTTCAGGGTTATCGTGGTGGTGCCGGTGAAGTTCTCCAATGGTGTGAAGGAAAGGATGGTGGTGCCGTTCCCTGTAAGGCTGGTGATAATGGTGGTGTTGTATCCCTCGCCATACCATTTCAAATCCGATGAGGCATCCTCCACATCCGAACCGTAGCCGGTCAGGTCTATCACAAGCACATTGTCCTCGTTTATGGAGAATTCCGGGAGTGCGAGGATCTCTGGAACATTATTGAGTACCGTGATGTTCGCCACGTCCGTCCAGTTCATGCTTCTGTCCCCGTCTTTGTCGACCGCCCGCACCCTGAGGTAGACCTTCCCCAACCGGCAGTCTGTCCCGGGCACGAAATCTATTGTGAGGTTATCATCGGATTCGTTGTAGGAGACATCGCCGTAATATCCGATCGTCCAGTTGCCTGCACCCGTGGTTTCATTGTAGTCGTAGGAATATGCAAGCTCCAATGTAAGATTCTCCTCACCATCCTCGACATCGCTGGCATTGATCAGGATGGGAACCTTATCCGTCCTGTATACCAGGAGTTGGGTTAAGTTTATTCCCCACACCTCGGGCAGGTTGTTCTTGAATTCCACGGTCTCAGGGAGAGCGTGCCATCCGGAATACTCGGTCCGATTTTCCCCCGAGGTGTCCTTCACCCTCACCCGCAGGTAGTAGTCTCCGAGCTGTACAGTTGTGGGGACCGTGAAATTAACAACAATGGTGCCGTCTTCTGGATCGCCCGTCATCCCCCAACCCACGGAAGCATTTGTCCAGCTTTGCCCGTCCTCA
>DAOVMN010000335.1 GCA_030630685.1 Thermoplasmata archaeon
GAACCAACCTCTCCCGGGGAGAATATGTACTTCACCGGAGAGGACAGCTCGGATCCAGACACCTCCGACACCCCGAAACTCACCTTTTTCTGGGAGTTCGGGGACGGAAATTCAACCAACGGGATGTTCGTTTCCTGGCACTATGCAAGGCCGGGAAGTTACACGGTGAACCTCACGGTCACGGATGACAATGGAGCTTTCGATATTGATTCCTTCACAGTCAACGTTCTGAACCGTGCGCCTGTCGCCGACGGTGGGGAGGATGTCGAGGCAGTCAAAGGCACGGACATCCAGTTCGACGGCTCGGCTTCCTATGACCAGGACCCCTCTGGAACCATCATCAACTGGACCTGGGATATGGATAACGGTGACATACTCTACGAAGAGACCTTCACCTACAACTACACCATACCCGACACCTACACCGTTACCCTGGTGGTTCGTGACAATAACGGGCAGGATTCAGAGGCAGACGAGATCATTGTCGTGATTGGGAACGAGCTTCCCTTCAATCTAAGCATAGACGCACCTGAAACGGCAAACGAGAGCGAGAGCATAAATATCACGGGTTCGGCAGAACCTCCTGATAATCTCACCTATTCCTGGGATTTCGGGGATGATACCAATGGAACAGGCAAGAATGTAAGCCACACCTACGCAAACGAAGGCAACTACACGATCAAACTCACGGTTTCGGTCGGGGAAGTTGAGGCCTCTCTAACACAAACCATCGAGGTAGCCAACATCAAGCCAGTAGCCAGCTTCACACCCTCAAAGACCAGTGCAAAAACAGGGGAAGAAATTGAATTCGATGCTTCCGCATCATTGGATGTTGCAGACACCACTCTAACCTATGCCTGGAACTTCGGGGATGGAGTAATCGGATACGGTATGGAGACATCACATGCCTATGCCCTGCCCGGGGTTTTCCCGGTCACGCTGACAGTAAACGACGGAACAGATGATTCAGAGCCGGTCACGAAGGACATCACCATCATGACCATCGAGCCTGTTGCAAGCTTCACGCTCTCCACCAATAAAACAGAAACCGGAGAGGTCGTGGTGTTCGATGCCTCGGATTCCACAGGAGTAGGCCTGACCTACACCTGGGACTTCGGGGATAATTCCACCGCAAATGGAATCGTCGTCACCCACAAGTACACCAGGAAAGGAACCTATAATGTCACGCTCACCGTATTTGATGGCACCACCCAGAAAGGGGCGCAAAAGAGGATCACAATCACGAAAGGTGCGGCCCCGCCCACAGAGGAGGAGGGCGGAATTGGGATGCTCGGCCTCGCCGCAATAGGCCTGTCCATTTTCCTGCTTATCCTCCTGATCGCCGGAATATTCCTCGTGACAGGGGGCAAACCAAAAGAGCTCCCGAAGGTGATCAAATCCCTAAGAGAGGGCAAATCTCTTGATGTAATTGCTCCTGAGAAGGAAAAGGGTCCCGAAGAGGCTGAAGTTGTCGAGGCCGCGGAGGCTGTGAAAGCAGGTGAGGTGGTGAAGGCCGCAGTTGAGAAAGAAAAAGAGGAGGAAACCGAGGAGATCAAGGCAGTGAAGAAGGAGATGGCGGAAGCGGTTGAGGCCGAGAGATTCGAGGAGGCCGCTGTCCTGCGGGACAAACTGAAGGATCTCATGGAAAGACATGTCGAGGAGGCCAGGAAGGAGGCCGAGGAAAAGGCCAAATACGAATCCAAGAGGTTCTCACACGAGCAATTCCTACTCACCCTGAAACGGGAACGTGACCTCCTGAAATCCGATCTCGATAAAGAGGAAAGTGAGGCAGGAAAGAAGGAGCTGGAGCGTCAGTTGAAGAACCTTGAAGAAAGGATCGGTATCCACGAAGAGAAACTCAAGATGCTTGAGGAGGAAGAGAAGGAAAAAGAGAAGGCAAGAGAACTGGCAAAGGAGATGGCGAAGAAGGCCGAGGAGGAGGGCGTGGTAGATGCCGAAATGGTTGGGCTGGTTCCAAAGCCCGGATCACTGATTAAATTAGAAGAGACCAGGAACGCGATCGACAGATTGAGTCCAGCACAGGACGACGAGCTTGAACGAAAGAAGACAGAACTATCAGACTATGAGGAGTATGAGAGCGATCCCGATTATACCGATTACATAGCCACCCTGAGGAAACTGATAAAGGGAATGGAGGCCATGGCAAAACGGAGCTCGATCGGTTCCTTCCCGAAAACCTCGTTCGTGGCAGAACAGAACGAGGAGCTGAAAAGCCTCAGAGCAAAGTCCAAGAAGCAGCTCACAAAAGAAGATAAAGAGAAACTCAATAAGGTGCCCCTTAAGATCCAGGCATTCGAAAAGATTATCGGGCAAACGATTGATGAACTTTTAGATGAACTCTACGAGGAAGCGGTCGAGGAAATAGATGTCCAGATAGCTGAAGAAGAGGCAGCATGGGAAGAGGCAAAGGCAGCCGCAGAGGCGGAGGCCGAGGCGAAAGCTGCGGAAGCCAAGCCCGCTGAAGAGGTAGAGGAAAAAGCGAAACCCGAGGAGGCCGAGGTTGGCGAGGCCGTTGAAGCTGAAATTGTCACAGATGAAGCAATGGCTGCCGAGATTGAAGGGGTCGAGGTTGAAGGTGTCGAGGTGGAAGGGGTCGAAGTGGAAGGTGTCGAAGTGGAAGGCGTTGAGGTTGAAGGTGTCGAAGTGGAAGGCGTCGAGGTTGAAGGGGTCGAGGTAGAAGGTGTTGAGGTAGAAGGCATTGAGGCGGAAGGCGTTGAGGTAGAAGGCGTTGAAGTAGAGGGTGTAGAGATAGAAGGCGTTGAAGTGGAAGGTATCGAGGGCGTAGAGATAGAGGCCGAAGACGTGGAAGCTAAAGGAAAACGTGCAAAGAAAAAACGCGCTGCCAAGAAAAAGGCGGAAAAGGAAAAGAAAAAGGCGGTAAAGAAAGAGAAAAAGAAAAAAGCCCCTGCACCCGCAAAGGCTCCTGCACCTGCGAAGGCTCCTGCCACCAAGGTCACCTGCCCGCAATGCCATGCATCCCTGAGCGTGGGAACAGACAAGCGTCCCTACACATTCAACTGTCCCAAGTGCAGCAGGAGGATCACCCTCCAGGCAAAACCAGAACCTGAAAAAGTACCCACAAAAGCTCCTGCCACCAAGGTCACCTGCCCGCAATGCCGTGCATCCCTGAGCGTGGGAACAGAGA
>DAOVMN010000167.1 GCA_030630685.1 Thermoplasmata archaeon
TCTTCGGCATCCACCGAACCTCGACCTCGACAATTTTTATATATGGCCTGTAAATCCGCAGGTGCATGTACCATAAGTTCGCTGAGAAGATCGCTGGCGAGATAACGCTCTCGGACAACCCAGGCCAGACCATCAAGAAGTGGAGGGACATCTTCGAGATCTCCCAGCAGGACCTGGCAAGGCACATCAGGCTTTCCCCGTCCATCATCAGTGACTATGAATCCGGGAGACGCAAGTCCCCGGGCATCGGGAGCATAAAGAAGATCGTCAATGCCCTTATCGAGATCGACGATGAGAGAGGAGGGAAAGTCGCACGGAAATACCAGGAAGTGCCTGATGACCAGGTGATCAGGGACATCAAGGAGTTCCCCTACGGGCGCTCGGCAAAGGATTTCGTAGAGGCCATCGAAGGGGAAGTATTAGCAGGGAAGGAGTACCTGGAAAAGGAGCTTCACGGGTACACGATCATCGACTCCCTCAAGGCGATCGTGACCTTCAATTCCCCGGATTACATACGCTTCTACGGGTGGAGCAGTCAGAGGGCCCTCCTCTTCACCGATGTGAAGACCGGCCGCTCCCCGATGATCGCGATCCGCGCTCACCCGCTGAAACCCGGCATGGTGGTGTACATCCGGCCAAAGCATGTGGATAAGCTTGCAAAGGAGCTTGCAGAGAAAGAAGAGATACCATTGGTGGTCACCTCACTTTCCATGAACACGCTCATCAAGACCCTCAGGGACTTTTAAACATACCGGAAATGATAGTTGAGTTTCTCAGGTGAAGGCATGACAGAAATAGGAATCGTTGGATATGGAGCCTACATCCCGGGCCACAGGATCAGAACCGGAGAGATCGCCAGGGTGTGGGGTGCGAATGGAGAGGAAACCGAGCGCAACCTCGGAATCAAAAGCAAGTCCGTCCCCTACCTTGACGAGGACACCGTTACTATATCTGTGGAGGCCGCTAGATATGCTCTTAGGCGTTGTGGGGTTGATCCCGGTAGGATCGGGGCCATCTACACGGGCTCGGAATCCCATCCCTATGCAGTGAAGCCAACCTCCACCATCGTGGCCGAGGCCATCGGCGCCACCCCCCATCTGACAGCCGCTGACTACGAGTTCGCTTGTAAAGCTGGCACCGCAGCAATACAGACCAGCATGGGCCTCGTGGGTACAGGGATGATCGAGTACGCCATAGCGATCGGTGCGGACACCTCGCAGGGAGCGCCAGGGGATGCCCTGGAATATTCTGCCAGTGCCGGGGGTGCGGCCTTCGTTATCGGACGGGAGAAGATCATAGCCCGGATCGACAAGACCTATTCCTTCACCACGGACACCCCGGATTTCTGGAGGAGAGAGGGACAGCGCTACCCGAGCCATGGTGGACGGTTCACAGGGAAACCAGCCTATTTCCGGCATATCCTCACCTGTGCCAAGAATCTCATGGAGATTATGGACACATCAGCCAAGGATTACCAGCACGTGGTTTTACACCAGCCCAACGGGAAGTTCCCGATCCGGGCGGCAAAGCAACTCGGTTTCACGAAGGAACAGTATGAGACAGGCCTTCTTACCCCTACAATCGGGAATACCTATTCAGGAGCCGTGATGCTCGGCCTGAGTGCGATACTCGATGTCTTCGGACCAGGGAACAGAATCCTTGCGGTTGCTTACGGCTCGGGCGCGGGGTGCGACGGCTTCGATATCACGGTAACGGATGAGATGAAGAACTACAAACTCGATGCCGCTCCCACCACGGCGAGCCAGATACAGGGAAGGAAGTTCATCGATTATGCGACCTATGCCAGGTTCAGGAGCAAGATCGAGAGAGGAGGTGAATGAATGAGGGACGTGGCGGTTATCGGCGTCGGGATGACCCGGTTCGGGGAGCTCTGGGATCGTTCCATCCGTTCCATGGGAATAGAGGCAGGTCTCGGGGCAATCCAGGATGCCGGGATCTACAGCACGGACCTTGAAGCCCTCTATATGGGAAACATGGCCTCCGGGCTCCTGATCAAGCAGGAGCATTTAGCACCTCTCATCGGGGATTTCGTGGGGATGGGCAAGCTCCACCTCCCGGCAACCAGGATAGAGGGTGCGGACGCATCAGGAGGCCTTGCACTGAGGCAGGCCTATATTGCAGTAGCCTCCGGGCTTCACGATATAGTCCTAGTAGGGGGAGTGGAGAAGATGACCGATGTCGGGGATGCCCGTGCAACCGGGATCATGGCCTCTGCGGCTGACCAGGAATGGGAGACCTTCCACGGTGCCACCCTTCCCTCGCTTTACGCGATGATGGCCAGAAGACACATACATGAGTTCGGCACAACACAGGGGATGTTAGGTTCGGTTGCAGTTACCAATCACTATCACGGCTCGCTCAATCCGATGGCGCAGTTCCAGAGGGAGATCACCATGGAAATGGCACTCGAGAGCGGGATCATGGCCGACCCTCTACGGATGTTCGACTGCGCTCCCCTGAGCGACGGGGCGGCTACCCTTATTCTGTGTCCGGTGAGCCGCGCCAGGGAGTTCACGGATAAACCAGTCAAGATACTCGGAAGCGGCCTGGCAACCGATTCATTGGCCCTGCACGACAGGGAAACCATTACCTCCCTGGCAGCAACCCGTATAGCTGCACAGCGAGCGTATAAAAGGGCCGGAATCACATTTAGGGATGTGGACCTGGCGGAGGTGCACGACTCCTTCACCATCGGGGAGATCATGGCTGTCGAGGACCTGGGATTCTTCGAGAGCGGGAAAGGAGGCAAGGCAGCACTGGATGGAGAACTCAGGATCGACGGATCCATGCCGATCAACCCATCGGGCGGCATGAAGGCCCGCGGATTCCCCCCGGGTGCCGCTGGAATCGCCCAGGCGGTCGAGATCGTGCACCAGCTCAGGGGCGATGCGGACAGGCGCCAGGTGAAAGATGCCAGGATAGGTCTCGCACAAAACGTGGGCGGGACAGGTGCGACAACTGTTGTGCACATATTCGAGGTGATCTGAATGGAGGTTCCGAGATTCTGGAGGGAAACACGAGCACGGTACAACCTGGAAGGCGTAAGGTGCGGGAATTGTGAAAAGGTGTTCTTCCCCCCCAGGGAGGTGTGCCCGGACTGCCACAGGGCAAGCATCGGCAGGATGGAGAAGTTCAAGCTCTCGGGGAAGGGAGAGGTGTATTCCTTTTCCACCATACACAGTGCCCCGGATTACTTCAAGGACGAGGTTCCCTATATCGTGGCATTGATCAAGACCGACGAAGGGCCCATGGTCACGGGGCAGATCGTGGACTGGGAGGATGGAGAGGTCCAGATCGGCACACGGGTTGAGTCTGTGTTCAGGAAGATCAGCGAACAGGGAAAGCACGGGATAATCCAGTACGGGTTTAAGTTCAAGGCGGTAAGGAGAGCTCTGAAATAAGTGAGAGCCGGTACGAGAGAAGAAGAGGTGGGGAGGGAAGAGTGAGCGAGGAGGGGGGAAGAGTAGGGGGGGAAGAAGAGGAGGTGGGGCGAGGGAAGGGTAGGTGTGGCGAGGGAAGAATGGGGGGGCGAGGGAAGAGTAGGTGGGGCGAGGGAAGAGTAGGTGTGGCGAGGGAAGAGTAGGTGTGGCGAGGGAAGAGTAGGTGAGGAGGGAGAAGAGTAGATGGGGTGGGAGGAAGAGTGAGTGAAGCGCCTGAGCAGGCCAGACTGCTTGCCGAGAAACTTGAGTCAGATATGGACCTATTGCGCATAAGCAGGCGGAGTTAAAGTTTAACAATATCTTAATATAGATTATCTGAATTGTGTTGCTGCTTTCCAGCTTCTATTGATCTCTAAGCATCTATTTTCGAATGAGGTTCAATATATGAGATATGATGAATCCGAGACGGGCGCGACATCCATGGACATCGAGAAGAGACAAAAAGCCCTGAAAGCAAAGCTCTATGACTGGAAAAAAAAGGGCTATAATGTATCAAGCTTATCCAACTCCCTAAAAAAGGACATATTTGTGGCTGAGGAGCACTTCAATGACCTTTTGGATAACATCAATCGACTTGAGAAGATGGAGGAGAGATTCTACCATCTGGACACCACCGGATTCGAGGATCAGGCAAGGATGATCGAGGGGATGTTCAAGGACCCGGATAATATCAAGGAACTGGAGGAAGCCCTTGCCCTTCTTGAAGAGAGGACCCTTCTAAGAAAGAAGGATGAACCATCGTCAGATAAAAACGCACCACCCGAGGTGAACCTCAAGGAAGAATTGGAAAGGATACGCGAAGAGGAACTGGGAAAGATACGGGAAGAAGAGGCCGCACGCATCAGGCAGCATGAGCGTAGTAAGATCCTCGACGAGGAGTTGCAAAGGATGATCCGTGAGGAGGAGAGAAAAAGGATCCGGAAGAGTGAACTGGAGAGTATCAGAAGGGAGGAAAAAGACCGCATGATCTGGGAAGAGCGGGTGGTGCGCCAGCTTAGAGGCGTCAGAGAGATGCCGAAACCCAAGACCGGTGAGAAGAGGATGAAATGTCCCTCATGCGGTGGTAGTATCGTGATCACCTCCCAGAAACGACCACTCAAGCTCAGGTGCCCCGAGTGCGGGAAGGATTATACGTTAAAAGCAAAAGGAGGGGGGTCGGAAAAGGCAGTTAGGGGTGCTAAGATCCGATATAAGAAATGCCCGAAATGCGGCTCTCCCATACCAATCATCTCGGATAAACGCCCTCTTAAGATCATCTGCCAGATGTGCAACTCTGAATTTGTTCTCAAGGCCAAGAAGGATGAGGCCGCCAGGAGGACCGCTCTCACCCCCGTAGGTGCCCTGGCCAATCAAACCCTGCCATCCCTGACCACAAAGTCCCCGGGTCTTGAGACCAAAACCTATGGGGGATCGGGTATGGTGAGCGGCTGGGAATCGATCACCTGCTCAACCTGTGGAAGGGATATTCCGGGGGGGCTCAAGGTTTGCGGTTACTGCGGTTCCCCCATCGAAAAGGAGGGCCTGGAAAAGAGACAGATCGCCCACTGTCCTCATTGCGGTAAGGATATTCCAGGGGATACAAGGATATGCGGTTACTGCGGTAATACGATCACAAGCGATATTACTCGGGCACCGATGGACGATTTTGAGCTTCCGCTCTCTCCTACCGAGACGATCCAGCATGATTTTGGGGATAAGACCAGATTCAGGCCTTTAAATGAATACGAGCTCCCCGATACACCGGATATACCTCCGATCGAACCCTTGCCAAAGATGGGAGAAGGGGGAGAAGCCCCAGGCGGGCCATCGAATGTCGTGACCTGCACAAAATGCGGTAACCTTGTCCCCAGGGGTGCCATGTTCTGTGGGGCCTGTGGTAACCAAATGTGAGGCTGGGATCGTATTTGCTATTCAGACATCTTTCCCATGAGGAAAGGCAGCTAATTCAAGAACTCAGGAGTAGGGGCATAAAAATTAGGGAACGGAAGAAGAATAAGGGATATGCCAGATTCTGGTGTGAGAAGGACTTGATCCACGGGGAGATAGTGGATTCGTTAACCATGGTATTGAGAACCCCGGGTTGTAGTTGGAGTAGGAAAGGCAATTGTTCCATGTGCGGGTATTTCGTGGACAGCAGTTCAACCACGCCCCTGATTGAGCAATTCGATAGGGTGCTTAGGGAAAGGCGGAATGAAAGGATGATAAAGATCTATACATCCGGAAGCTTCCTTGACCAA
>DAOVMN010000193.1 GCA_030630685.1 Thermoplasmata archaeon
GTTCTATTTTCTCCGAAATTTCATCGATGGTAATCGTGATCGTGTGCTGCACAGGTTCCTCTTTTGTGTAGTTGATTTCAATGGATCTCTCCGTCGATTCGCCGGTTTCGAGGGTCACATTGACGGTAATGGTGTGGTTGCCCTCAGCAAGACCGGTGGGAAGTGTAAACGCTGCCGAGAACCGGCCCCCATTCATTGTAGCTGCGGCAGCCTCCGCCCCATCTAACAGGATTCTCACGCCCTGGATCGGCGCGGAGGGCTCGACTGTTATCGTACCAGTGACATTGATTTCATTTCCGGGCTCAATCTTCTCCTGAATTTCATCGATTGTGATGGTAATCGTGTGCACAACTGGCTCCTCCTTCGTGTAGTTTATCTCAGTGGATTTCTCGGCAGATTCCCCTGTTTCAAGGGTGACATTCACGGTGATAGTGTGGTTTCCCTCGGACAGGCCCTGCGGCAGTGAGAAGGCGGCGGAGTAGCTGCCCCCGTCCAGGGTGGCGGTGGCAACCTCGGTTCCATCAAGCCAGACCATGATCTCCTGCACCTCTCCGTCCGGCTCTACGGTAACCATGCCTGTGACATTGATCTCATTTCCCGGCTTGATCTCTTCCTCTATTTCCTCGATTGTGATATTGATGATGCGATTGACAGGCGGCTCCTCTTCGACAATGACAGTCGTGTATTCCCCATCTAAGCTCTCAACACCCTCGTCACAGCTCACATTCACGGTATTGAGAATATGGGTGCCGTTGGGAAGTCCCTCCTTCACCAGTACAGTGAGATGAATAGCCGTTGAAGTGGATGCCGCAAGTGTGCCGAGAAGCCAGACATTGTCACTTTCAGAGGGATAAGGGTCCGCACTGGCGAATGTTGTGTTGGCATCGTAGTGCTCCACAAGCCGAAGATTGGTGGCGGCCTTGCTTCCGGAATTCATTATATCAATAGTGTAGTTGATGGTCCCGCCCGGCTTCACATTGTTTGAATCCGATTCATCGGTTTTCACCACAACCAGCAGGGGTGCGGATACGGTGGTGTACGCAGTGCACGAATCGCTTGCCCCTTCATCACAGGATACCTCCACATAATTTTCAATGACTGCCCCGTCTGAAAGGGTATCGTTCGCCCTGACAGTGATGTTGATGGTCCGGGTCTCGTTGGTGTGAAGTGTCGAGAGGTTCCAGGTATTATTCCCATGGTCGGGTGCAGGGTCGGCATTGATGAAAATTGAATGACTGCCATAATTTTCCACTACCGTCACATTGGTGGCGTTGTCGTTTCCGGTGTTGGTAACGTTGACGGTATAGACAATTTCCTCGCCCGGCAGGACTTTTTCCCTGCTTGAAATCTTGGTGATCTCTAATCTCGGACCCCTGAATACCAGTGGAAGTCCATCCCCGCCGCTGACGATGCCCCCGCTGGAATTGTAGGGGGTATTTGTGTCTCCCAGCCCGTCCCCGTCGTTGTCGGCACCGGAATAATCGCTCCAGAAATTTCCACCCAGGTAATCGTTGCCAAGGATGTTCGTGCCGTTCGTTTTCGAGATGTTCCACTGGTTGCTGCCGGTGCTTTCGTCGATGGCGTTATCGTCGTTCTGGAAGAAGTTGTTGTAGATGAGATTGTCCACGGCGGCGTAGCCGATCCAGATGCCGTACCCGTCGTTCCCGGTGACGGTGTTGTTTGCCACGGTGTTGAATTTGCTCCACTGCTCAATGAAAACGCCCGCCTCTCCATTCCCGGTGACGGTGTTGTTCGTGAGGGTGTTATTTTCACTGTGTCCCGTGATGTTGAGACCGCTGCCAATGTTGTCCGCTGCCGAGTTGTTCTCGACCATGTTGTCAAAGCTCCTGTAGTCCAGTGTGATGCCGCTCTTCGTGTTTCCCGAGACCGTATTACCAGAAACGAGGTTGTGGTGGGCAGTACCCAGCAGGATCCCGTTTGCTCCGTTGTCGAAGGCGCGGCAGCCGGTTACGGTGCTGTGATCACTGTAGCTGAGATAGATGCCCTGGTTGTAGTTGTCGTCCGCTGTGCAGGACTCGATGGTGGTGTAATGGGAATCGCTGCGCACGTAGATGCCGTAGTTGCCATTGTCGTTGGCGGTTATATTGCGCAGCACATTGTGTTCCGACGATTCCAGCGATACGCCGTCGTCGTTGTCATTGGCAACGATATCGCGCAGCGTGTTGTTGTGGCAGTTCTTGAGGTGGATACCGATCTTGCCTCCTGACGCCGTGACGTTCTCGATCCTCGAGTTGTTGGTGTTCACCAGCGCGATAGCCATCTTCATGCCCTCGAAGCGCAGGTCGCGGAAAGTGATGTTGGTGGAATCGGCCACGAAGACGTATGCAACATCGTCGCCGGTGATGACCTCGTCGTGACGATCCGACCAGTAGTAGATGGCGCCGCTGCCCACGGTGTTCGTGTCGTCGATCTCATGGACGGATTCCTCATCGGACATGGCATAGATATCGAAGTCCACCCCATTGTCCTGCATGGAGTTGTTTGTCAGATTAGCATGGGTGGACCGGTAGAGGATGATACCGGTCCCGCTGTTCCCGGTTGCGTTGTTGTTGCCCAGGCAGGTATTATTACAGAAGGAAATGTAGATGCCATCATGGGTGTTGTCGTCGGCGGTGTTGTTGCGCAGGACGGCGTCGTCCGCCCTGCCGAGATAGATGCCGTGCTTGTTGCCCGTGGCCGTGTTGTTCTCCACGATGCAATCATCGCAGTTGGCGCCAACACCGATACCGAATCCCTCGTTGTCCTCTGCGGTGCACCCCGTGATGCGATTCCCGGTGCTGCGGCCGTCCAGATCGATACCCATGAGCTCGCAGCCGCTCACCGTGCTGTCCGCGATGACGCTGTCCGTGGAATCGTCCAGGTAGATACCGCGACCGCCCAGTATGTTGTGATGCCAGCAGCCCGAGACCGTACATTGTCTGATTTCGTTATTATCGGATCTCACGATCCGGATACCGTACAGGCAGTCCGCAGCGGTGACGTTGATGATGCGGGAGTTGTGGGTGTAGGCGAACAGGATACCGTCGGTGTTGTGGTCCACCTGAATGTCCCGGACGGTGATGTTGTCGCATGCAATGGCGGCGAAACACCCGGCATCCGCAGGCACCGCGCTGTCCTGCCGGTCGATCCAGTAGTACACCGGTCCGCCGTCCACGGTATTCGTCGGATCGATGTCATGGCGGTAGTCCGCTTCCCCTGAGCCACTGATGCCGAAGTCGTAGTCGTTACCGGTCATGTTGTTGTCGCGGAGCGTGAAATCCTCGCATCCGGTGATGGCGATGCCGCGTTCGTTGTCGCGCACCGTGTTATTGTCGATCCGGTTGCCCTCACAGAGCTGGGTGGTATAGATGCCGATCTGGTTGCCGGTTACCGTGTTGCCGGTGATATTGTTGTCGTCGCTGTTGTAATTCACCTCGATGCCGTTGTAATCGCCGGAACTTACCGTGTTCCCGGCGATGATATTGCGATCCGAGTTCCGGTAGATTTTGATGCCGCGCTTGCAGTTGGAGACGGAGTTGTTCTCGATGGTGTTGTCATTGCAATCTTCGCTCATGTAGATGCCATACTCCATGCAGGAATCCACGATGTTGTCCCGGATGGTGTTTCCGTCGGATCCGGAGAGCACGACACCCGCCCGGTCGTTGTTGGAGAGGTTGTTCCCGGAAATCGTGCAATTGGTGCAGGACTCCATGTCTATACAGTACCAGCTATCCGTGATGTCATTCCCTGAGATGGTACAGTTCTCCGCCGATGAGATGTCCACGGCGGCGGAGTTGTTGTGATAGGTGGTGCCGCTGATCGAAAATCCGCTGAGGTTTACCCAGTCGGCGGTGATGCGGAAGACGTCCACATCGGAACTGGCGGCCTTCACGGACGTGTTGCCTGGACTCATGAACGTCGAGCGGATGGTGAGCCGCTTACCCACGACGACGTTCTCGGTGTAGGTCCCCGGGTTTACCGATATGGTGTCGCCGTCCGCCGCCTCGTCAACGCCTTTCTGGATTGTCTTGTAGGGTTTCAGAATGGAACCGTTCCCCGAGGTGTCGTTGCCGTTCTCGGCGTCCACATAGATGTTTTCACCCCTGCCACCGCGGGTTCTTTCTGATTTGTTTTCATTTCTTTCATTCCCTTCTGCGCCTGCCAAGAATGCACACGCTCCCGTGGATGCTATCAGTATCAAAAATACTGACAGTGTCATGATTTTCCATAGTTTTTGGTCATTCATGTTAAGTCCTCCTTTTCCTTAGTGTTTGGTTCATCCTTTTTTATTCACGGTTCTTTCATCTTCGCTGTTTCCGGCGTAATCTCTTTTGGTGTGACGGTTTCATCATCTTCTTTTGTTTTTTCACTTTCAGGTTCTTCACCTTTCTTTTCGGTCTCTTCTTTCTTATCGGGCAAGGGCTCGGTTTTTCCTTCCTTTTCCTCCTTCTTCTCCTTCTCCGTCCCTCCCAGCGGAACGACACCCCGTATCACCAGCACAACGACCAGCAGCACGATAATCAGAAGGATGAGCAAACCGTAGATAACGGGTGTTGTAAAGACCCCCCCGCCCCCTTCACTACCCCCATCTTCTTCCCCGGTAACCTTGATCGTATAAGGGGTGTCTATATTTTCCGGCATGGTGATCTCATTGGTTCCATCGGTTGCCCGGATATAATACTCGATCCCTTCGCTGGTAACGACGTCCGCGGGTATCTCGCCAGAATATTTGTCATCACCTTCCTTGACCATCTCCACGGATGAATAGTTTGCCTCGCCCTTCTCCCGATAGAACAGCCTTACACACACCACCACAATATTGTCGGAGACAGTAACTTCAATTCTAATCGGCTTGTTTCCCTCTGCCTCTTCAACCGGGGTGTGGGTGATCTCCGGGGGCACCACGTCCCCCTCTGTTACTGCTTTTATGGTAATGCTCTTCGAGTACTTTCCTTCCTCGTAACCGCCCTTGGTTGCGTTCACCCACAATGTCACGACCGTATCGGCGGAAACATCTTTTGCAGTGAGGATTATTATGCAGTTTCCGTTCGCATTCGTTGTATTGATGTTCTTGTCCACATCCGCCCCCCCGGATACGGCAATCGCCAGCACCACGCCTACAATCGGATTCTCGTTGCTGTCTTTTACCGTAACCAGAATATTTGTCATCACCTTCCTTGA
>DAOVMN010000009.1 GCA_030630685.1 Thermoplasmata archaeon
CCGCTCATCGCCATCGTTGCCCTCTTCGTTGTATTCAAACGGAAAAGAAAGAATTGGGAAATCTCGTTTTTCACATATCTTTAAGGCAAACCTTAAATAGAATAAATGAGAGGTAAGCTTATGAACAAAAAAGAATTAAAAGACCCAATCGAAGAGGTCTGGGCTCTCTTCAAAGAGACAGACAAGAGGTTTAAGGAGACGGACGAGAGATTAGACAAGAGATTTGAGAAGACAGACGAGAGGTTTAAGCAGGATTTTGAGGAGGTAGCCGAGAGGTTTAAGGAGACGGACAAAGAGATCAAGAAGCTCACAAAGAACATAGGCGGTCTTTCCGGAAAATGGGGAAAGTTTGTGGAGGGTCTTGTAGCCCCCGGGACTATAAGAATGTTCAAGGAAAGAGGAATAGAAGTAAAAGAGACCTACACAAGAGCAGACTCTATTAGAAATGGCAAAAGAATGGAGATAGATGTACTTGCTGTTAATGAGGAGTATGTGGTTGCCATAGAGGTGAAGAGCACACTTACTGTAGAAGCGGTTAATGAATATTTAAAGGATCTGCAAAGGTTCAAACAATTTTTCCCGCACTTTAAGGACAGGAAAATAATCGGAGCTGTGGCTGGGATTGTGATAGATGAGAATGCGGATAGGTACGCATATCACAAGGGTCTTTTTGTTATCGGGCAAACCGGCGAGACTGTGAATATATTGAATGATGAGAAATTTGAGCCGAAGGTGTGGTAAATGAAAAGTGAATTTCTCTCAAAGGAAGAATATCAGGAGTTTTTGGCAGAGCAGCGACATTATTATGAGGCAATGCCATTAAAAAGAATCGCTCGTGATCTTATTTCAAGATATGGCTTTAATGAGGATATTCCTTCTGAAATCGAGGATACTATCAAAAAACGAGCTGAAGAGTTAGTAAAAGCATTGGACGACATCTGTGGCTTCAAAACCCGTATAGTTGAAACCGGTCATAACCCATATTATGTAGACTTTATTATGGATGAAAAGCACTATAATTATTATGATTTTCCACCTGATTTAAGGTGGAAGATAGACAAGGCATTAGAGAATTTGGATGAGAGGCTCAAAGAAACAGGCGAAATTGCTGCAGAGACAAGCAAGATGATGGAAGCTATTGTAGGGAAGTGGGAAATGTTTGTAGAGAGGTTGGTAGCACCAGGGGGTAGGAGGATGTTCAGAGAAAGAGGAATAGGTGTAACAACGACTTCCATGCAGGTATATGTTCAAAGAAATGGAAAAAAAGAGATAGAGATAAATGTGCTTGTCGAGAGTCAGGAATATGTCCTGCCCATAAAAGTAAGGTGCACACTTAATGTAGAAGAGGTTGATGAACATTTAAAGGATATGCAAAGGTTCAAACAATTTTTCCCGCACTTTAAGGACAGGAAAGTAATCGGGGCTGTGGCTGGGATTGTAATAGATGAGGATGCGGACAGATACGCATATCGCAAAGGTCTTTTTGTTATCGGGCAAACCGGCGAGACGGTTAAGATATTGAATGATGAGAAATTTGAGCCGAAGGAGTGGTAATCTCAATGAGGCAAAGGCTGACTGGCAGGAGATTCCAGGGTTTGATAAGCTCTTTGTTCCGGTAATCGCAGTCGTTGCCCTCTTCGTGGTATTCGGACGGAAAAGAAAGAGGATAGGAAAAATCAACTAAACATAATCTTTAAATAGAAACACCACACATTACCTGATTACCACAGCACATCCACGGTGATAAAAATGGAAAAGGAAATCGAAAAAAGATTTGAATATGAAATTTCGGTTGATGACAAAGTGGTCTGGAGAGGCCTAAATCCAACCAGGATATACGATGAAATCAGAAAGAAATACCCTGGAAAGGAAGTGTGTATCGCATGGAAGTCAAAGCAGGATATACTGGTTTGCTCTGCATAGGGAAAGGTATCTGAATGGAGATAGAATTCCCGTACACCGAGGAAGAGAGCAGGACATTTGGTGTGGTGAAAAGACCAAGGATGTTGATGAAAATATTTTCCAAGACGAGGAGTATCTGGGTTCCGATAAAGGAAACGTTGGTTGATACTGGTGCAGATTCGACTGTATTGCCGAGATTCATTGGTGAACTGCTGGTCGAGGACATGACAACCGGTAAATACAGCGAAATAAAAGGTGTAGTCCCAGGATCTGTTTTGGTGGCATACATTCACGAATTGCGAATCAAAGTTGGAGACAGAGAATTTGATGCTCCTGTTGCATTGCAGACTCAAACGATGTTCCATCCATATTCGGCAGAGTTAGAGGTTTGGACCTCTTCGATGCGAGCTTCCTGAATGGCGAGAAGATAAAACTCGGGTGGGAAGGAATGAACAGGCAAGAAGTAATGAAGATGAAGGAGGCGGTCGAAGGATCCGAACGACCCGAGCCTTCTCTTGGCTTGACGAAAAGCGTAACATGTAAATATTTGCTTGAGGGTTGAACCAGCCATGTGGATTCTCACCCTTATCATAGTCATTCTAATCATCCTTGCAGTAGTTGTTGGGATAATCTTCTTTTCCCTTTTCGATATGATCATCCACAATCTAAAGAAGAAGCTTGCTCCCCAACCTTCCAAGCATGCCAGGATCCCGCAATCGCCCCGGGTAGAGGGTGAGGGTTCACCAGGGATCCCCTATCAATCGGAACCCGCACCTCCACCTACCAACCCCCCCTACTGGGACACAACCTTCATGCCTCCCGGGAATCCCTGGGCACCGCCCAAGGACAAATTAAGGGAATGGAAGATCGATGAGATAGCAGAGATGACGCCGAACAACCGGGCGGCGGATGAAGTGGTTGGCAGGAATAAAGGGGGGATTTCGGAGGTGAGTTCTGGCGAGGAAATGGATAACAAGATTGACTTCCCAGCCTTCGGTGGGCAGGACGTCATCAAGTTTGAGTTCAAGGGGAAAACAGTTCCAACGCCTGATGAGATGATCGATGATGTTGATTCCATCATCCCCGAAGGGCCTGCAAAGCAAGAGGAGAAGGTAAGGAAAGTAGGAAAAGAGGCTGATGAGACATAGGCCGCAGTGATAACGCCCACCAAAACTCTTAATTACAAAAAGGGAAGTATGCAACGAAAATTCCGGGGCGATATCCTGCAACACAGACGAAACCAGACGGAAACGACACGCTTGAAATTACCGAACAGAAGCAAAGGCGAGATCTTTGGAATCGCCGACCAGTTGCTCGGGGCGGCCCACCTATCGGTGGTGGGGGAGGATGGAAAGACCAGACTCGCAAGGATACCCGGAAGGATGAAGCGAAGACTCTGGATCAGGGAAGGAGACCTGGTCATCATCAGGCCCTGGGACTTTCAGGACGCAAAGGCGGATGTTGTCTGGAGATTTACACGCACCCAGTCCATAAATCTCAGCAGGAGAGGGAAAGTGCCCAAGAGCATCGATGTCTTTCAATAGACAAGAATTGCCTTGTGCCTTCAATTTCAACGGAACGGGGTGAGGAAAAATGGTTGATCCATACAAAACACGTGAGGATTATCCCGTGCTCTCCCTTAAAGTGGAGGGGAAGAATCCCATCTATTTTGATAATGCATGTATGACGCTCAAGCCCAGGCAGGTGATCGAGGCCATCGAAGATTACTACAATACCTATCCCGGATGCGGGGGACGGAGTGCCCACAAGTTCGCCTTAAAGGTGACAATGCGATACGACGAGGCAAGGGAAAAACTTCAGGGATTCGTGAATGCATCGAGAAAAGAGGAGATCATCTTCACCAAGAACGCAACCGAGGCCATCAACCTTGTGGCAAACTCTCTTTGGCTGAAAGAAGGAGATATGGTGCTCACAACGGACAAGGAGCACAACTCAAATTTAGTGCCCTGGCATCTGCTCAGGGACAGGAAGGGGGTTATTCATGAGGTTGTTCCATCGAACCCCGACAATACCTTCAATATCGAGAACCTCAAGGAGAAAATGAGCAGGAAAGTGAAACTGGTGAGCCTGGTACACACCTCGAATCTGGACGGGGTGACCGTTCCTGCGAGAGAGATCATCGAGATAGCCCATGATTATGATGCCCTGGCCATGCTGGATGGTGCACAGAGTACACCCCATCGGGAAGTGGATGTGCAGGGACTTGACGTGGACTTCTTCGCCCTTTCCGTGCACAAGATGGCGGGCCCGACCGGAATGGGTGTCCTTTACGGGAAATACGGGCTCCTTGAAAATCTCGAGCCCTTCCTTGGCGGTGGAGACACTGTACAGCAGACCAGCTATACCAGATCCGAGTTCCTTCCCCCACCAGAGAAGTTCGAGGCTGGACTTCAAAACTATGCCGGTGCTATCGGGGCAGGTGCCGCTGTGGACTATCTGGCCTCTATCGGGATGGAAGAAATACATGAGCACGAGGTATCGCTCAACCGCTATATCTCCAAGGGCCTGTGGAATCTTGGAGCCGAGATCATCGGCCCGGAGGACCCGGCTTTGAGGGGCGGGATCGTGTCGTTCACCATCCCCGGGCTCGATGTGCATGACATAGCCATGTTCGTGGATGAGATGGCAAATGTTATGATCCGCTCCGGGATGCACTGTGTACATTCATGGTTCACTGCCAGGGGAATGAAAGGCTCGGCAAGGGCCTCTGTATATCTGTACAACACCAAGGAGGAGGCAAAGATATTCCTTGAGAGCATCGGGCAGATGAAGGAGATCCTGGGTTGAGACAGGCCTGAAATTCAGATGAAAAAGATGAGAGCATGGAAAAATCAGACCTTCAATTTTTCAGGGACTGGTTCAGGGACTACACCTCCGGATTTCATTCCCGGGACAGAGATATGGAATGGTTAATCCAGATTAAGATTGGACACTCCTACCGGGTCGGTGAGAACACTAAGGAGATCGGGAACGAACTCGGAATAGGGAAAAATGACCTGCTTCTTGCTGAGACCATCGGACTATTCCACGATATTGGCAGATTCGAGCAGTCCGTTCGCTACGGCACACTTCACGATGATAGGTCAGAGAATCATGCAATTCTGGGCGTGAAGGTGCTGGAAAAAGAGAGTGTACTTTCCAATCTGGATAAAAAGGAAGGAGAAATAATTCTCACTGCAATCCGCCTCCACAATGCAAAGGCGCTTCCTGATATCCAGGATGATAAAACCCTTTTCTATTCCCGCCTCATCCGGGATGCGGACAAACTGGACATCCTCAGGGTGGTAACGGATTACTACGAGCGAAGAAGGCAGAAGCGGAACCCGCTCATTGAGCTGGAATTGGAGGATGGACCCGGGTATTCCACTTCCCTTGTGCAGGATATCCTTGAGGACAGAATCTCTGATGCAGGGGAACTCAGAACCCTCAACGATCTGAAACTTCTCCAATTGAGCTGGATCTTTGATATTAACTTCCTTCCAACTCTGAAACGAGTCTGCGAGAAAAGATATCTCGAAAGAATCCTTAAGGGGCTGCCGGATAACAGCGAGATCAGAGAGGTCGATTCCCACATCCGCAGCTACATTGAAAGAAGGTTTATAGAAGGGGCCTGAAAATCTCGGATGGAACAGACAAAGCAATGAAGATCCCTGCTCAAATCGAACCATCACCTGAGAAA
This sequence comes from Thermoplasmata archaeon, assembly GCA_030630685.1. Classification (GTDB taxonomy): domain Archaea; phylum Thermoplasmatota; class DAOVMN01; order DAOVMN01; family DAOVMN01; genus DAOVMN01. Next base: position 5,603 of record DAOVMN010000009.1, read on the forward strand.
ATAACACAGCGAAGAATCCGACAGAGGTACTAATCGGTTCCAGGAAAGAGGAAACCCCATAACAAATATTATCCACCCTCCCTCATTCCTTCCCTGCCCCGTCCCACCCACCCACATCACAAATTCCCACCAGACACCAAAATCCACCCAACCCTTGAACCCTTACTTCATGAGATACTATTTTTGACCCGAGGGCCAAGTCTCACATCGACCCGTTTCACCCTATTAATCTCCCACTAAATGCCCAAACACGATGAGCACGAGGAGAAGCCAGACCATAACATGGTGTGTGTGAAGAAGCCTCGCCCTTTTCCTATTTTCTGGCGGGAGCACCTTCAGATAGAGGGCAGCGCCTGTCCCGATAAAAAACCCGTAAACAACCATGCCGAGCTGATTGAAGATGTTGCACTCGTCTACAAGGAGCCCGTGGATAATAGCAAGCAAAAACCCGACGGCCCCGAAGATCGCGTGGTAAGGCTTGAATATCCTGACATTAAGCTCCAGAATAATCTCCTTGGCTTTGTCTACGCTCGATCCTTTTAGGCCGGCACCTTCGGACCCGCCCTTTCCCTCACTTTTATCCATACCCTCTCCTTTCCCCTTCAGACCAATTAGCCTGATAAAATAAGGAACCAGCGCAAGAAGAAGAAAAAGAACCGTACCCTGGCGAGTGAGGGCCTTCACAGCAGGACCGCCCTCCCCGGCGCTGGCAGCGGGCATAAACAAGAGGGAAAGAGACAACATGAATACAATGATATGGATAAAGTTCGGGTATCCGGGCATGAAGGCTGTTTGTTCCACGTATTAATTAACGATTTTGGTTGATAGATTTAGATGAATGTACCAATGAAGTTATAAAAAGCATAGGTTATGTAAAATTTAACAGGGGTTCATAGGAAATCCCTGATGTCATGGAGATTCCGGTGCTGCCGGGGATTCTGCTGATCCTCCATCTTTTTTTGTTACCCGCCCTCGGCAGTACCAACCTATTTTTCTTTCATGTCCCGAATGCCAGCCTGACGACTCTGTTGGAATTATCCATCCTTCGTCTTCAAGGACAGTCTTAATTTCATTGATCGTCCTTTCCCACAAACCAAGATGCTTAAGAGTTCTCTTCCAAGGTCCCACACGAAGGCTTAGCCCACCTTTATTGCAACTGCAAAAACCAAAATACCCAGTGCTGACCATTTCCTCAGGTTATCCACTGACATGCCTTCTGCTTGAGCACGATTGATGGCCTGCTGTGCGATTTTCTCAAGATGTTTCCTTAGTTCCAATTAACCTTTCCTCCCATATTTTCTGCATCTGTTGAACGAGTGTACGTTGAGAGCCCCTGAAAAGAGGTTCCCCCATATGCTTAAGGAGATCATCCATCGAAGAATCCTCAGAGAAGTCTATGCTCTGCTCCTGAAGCTTCCTGCGAACATCCGCAAGAAAAACCTCAAATACAATCCCATCCCGCTGAGGTGACCTCTCTATAGCTTCAATCAGAGAATCCTTGGCCTTTATAAACTCTTCCATGACGATTTCCTCCCCCTCTTCAGTAAGAGAATACTGCACATTCTTAGGGCCCTGGCTTCTTTTGTCGATGAAACCTCGTGCCTCCATTTCTTTCAGTACCGAATATACCGTGGGTTCAGAGATTCCAAATTCCGCTTTCACTTCCTCGACTATATTCTTGCTGCGGCGCGGGCCTCTTTGCAGCCCGATAAGAATGTGTGCTACGATTTCTGGGTGCCTGATAGGTTCCATAATTTTCACCTCATACCCCATGTATTGTATATTGAATATATACCTTTTGGTCATAGTGACCCAAATCATTGGTATGCCTAATTATGAGTAAAGCCCCGATTGTGAGCAAAAACCTATAATTTTTTGATAAACCTCTTCTCCCATTCTTTCTTAAAATGTTCTGAGTTCAGACCCATATTCTCCCGGTTGTTTTTTGAATATTCTCTGAAAATCTTTTTACCTTGCAGAGAGATTATTTTTCGATTTGTATCGTTCACTGCCTCTCCCATCACATCAACAATCGGGCGTTTATACACCCTTAACACATCCTTTACCCCCCATAATTCATCGTACAGTTCCCTTACTTTCCATCGAATTATTTCGAGTTCTTTTTCATCCTTGAAATGTCCTCGTAATGCAATTGCATTTCTATCAACAGTAATCCCATCGATAAGCTGGCATGCCTCCCAGTGCATCTGATTCTCCTGGGGAAGGCTTAAAACATATTTTGACATTCTTTCCGGGGCCCTGCGGTAATCCGTATCCATTGCATCTGCAAGTCTGAATATTCCAGCAACCAGTTGAGGATGAACGATCTCACCTCCAAGAGGGTATGAAACGGCAAGCCCCTCTTCAATGTCTTTACTCCTCTTGTGGAAAAGACATACATCTCCAATAAACTTTGCAACAGGCTTTGCCTTGATACCCAACTCCTTATAGTTGTCCATTATGAAATCAAAGCTCAGTTCATTATGGGTTGATCTTATCTCATCTGGTGAAAGTTCTTTCCCGCCTTTTTCTGAAATGAGCAAGCCTACATCGTGGAGCCAGGCTGAGGATAGCAATCCGTAGACGTCCATGGAGGACAGAGATTTAATGACATTCTTATTGATTAAAACTTCAATGTTTTCTATGACATTTTTGGAATGTCCAACGCCATGGTCTGGGAAGTATGGGATATTGCGGGCCATGTAGGGAAGTAGTTCGCCCTTCAGAGTGTCAACTATGAAATCATAACTATTTTTATGTTCATCGCCTAATTTTTTTCTTATATGGTTCTGTAGTTGATTTGAAGGTATAACGATGATATCACCTCTATTAGTATTACGTAAACATTCCACTAAACATATCATATTTGACTTTTGCTGTTGTGCATAATATGATGGTTAATTACTTGTTAGCTAAGCCTTTCATGTCCCGAATGCCAGCCTGAGCATGTCCCGCGTGCCGGGAGCCAGCCCGAGAACGATGACCACGAGCTTGATGAGTTCCCTCATGTTCGGATTCTTCATCATCTCTTTCCGGTATTCCACGTCAAGGAGATAGATTGCGAACAGGAGGATCAGGAACTTCAGGATGAACATAACCGCGGCGGTACCTGTCAGATCGATGAGCAGGCCGGGAAGCACATGCTTTTCCTGATACCCGTAAAAATCGATTCCAGTGAAGGTAGCAGCACCGTCAAGGAACTGGGAGAGGATCATGAGGGAGTTCATGCTCTTGAAGCCTGTTTTAAAGGGAAGGTCGAATTTCCTTTTCAGGAGCCGAACTAAACCCAGCGTGAGGAGCCATGCCGATAATGTCAGGAGGATAATTCCCGGTATCACATGCATCTTGAGATCGCTCCCATGATGACAGCCCCACCAGCTCAGATGGTAGAAGGCCAATATGAACAGGAGGCAGCCAATACCCGCGAGGTAATAGAGGCCACTTGGAGGGTCACCGCCTTGTTTCCTTTCCTTCTCGAGTTCAAGAAGATGCCTCAAGGAGAGTGCCAGAATCCCAGCCAACCCAAGGACAGGAACAGGATGCTCGATGTGGATAAAGTTTCCCCTGAAACCCAGGTAAAGGATAGTGTACCCGAGGAATAAAACCAACGCGGTGCACCAGATGAACCTTTCAGCCATTTTCCATCTTTTTTTTCTGAGAAGTTCGGAATATGAGATCGAGAGATAAACCATGACAAGGGTAAAGAGCCCGAGCACGATGTAGATAAAGGGTGAGATCATAAGGTACACGATGGGCCCGGAGAAGAACTCTGCATCCTCCAGCACCCTCAGGACGGAGCCTAACAGGATGTACGGCACTACAGATAGCGCAAATCTCACATCCACATTTACCATTTTTTCCTTGAAGAGGCGGTATATCCAATAAACGGCCCAGGCAAGAATGAGGCCGTAGCAGAGCGTGTTGACAGGGTTGTAGCCCTTTGATATTCCATCAATGCTTTCATCCTCGGCATCCGCATAGACGGGGCCTGCAAAATACTTCCAAAGGAATGCGTCCCAGAACATCCCCCTCCAGAAGAGGCTCCCTATGGTTAGAATCCCGGCTAATGCGATCAATGCGACCAGCGACGCTCTGTTAAAGTTGATTCCTGAGATCGACCGGGGTAATTTCATTACACTCTTCCATCCTTTACCTCGATGGTCTGATGCCTGACAGGGCCAACAGAAAGAAGCTTGATCGGGGTGTTGATCTCCTTGGAGATGAAGCGCACATAGGTTTTCAGCTCCTTGGGCAGTGAGCCGATACCCTCCCTCACGATTTCTCCCCACTGCTCTTCAGAGTAATCCGGCCATCCTGGGAATTCCTTGTAGACAGGTGTGCATTCGGCCAATATCCTCATATTGGCCGGGAAGTCCATGATCCTCTCTCCGTTGTAGTCATACGACACCGCAGCCTTGAGCCTTTCCAGCCCGCCGAGCACATCCAGTTTTGTAATAACGATACCCGTGAGGCCGTTGACTCGTGCAGAATAGCGGACCATCACCATATCCAACCATCCGCATCTCCTTGCCCGCCCTGTGGTAGCGCCGTACTCCTTCCCCTTGTCCAGAAGGTAATTGCCGGTCTCGTCCTCCAGTTCGGTAGGTACCGGACCCCCCCCCACTCTTGTGGTGTAGGCCTTTACCACCCCGATCACCTCGTCTATCATGGTGGGCCCAATACCCGAACCTGTGGCAGCGTTACCCGCGACTGTGTTGGATGAGGTGGTGTAGGGATAGATGCCATGGTCCACATCGAGATGTGTGCCCTGCGCCCCCTCGAGGAGCACCTCCTTGCCCTTCTTTATCTCATTGCAGATCAGCTTAGAGGTATCGGTTATGTAATTCCTTAGCTTGTTGCCGTATTCTATCATCGAGTAAAAGAGCTCTTGCTTGGATAAGGACTCTCCGGAATCGAAGAGCTTCAGGTATTTTTGCTTGTAAGGTACAATTAGATCGAGTTTCTCCTTCAGCACCCCCCTGTCAAGGATGTCCGAGAAGCGAATGCCATAGCGAGCCGCCTTGTCCGTGTAGGTGGGACCGATACCTCTTTGTGTGGTGCCCGCACCTAACTTGCCTTTCATCTTGTCCTCAAGGGCATCGATGATGAGGTGGTAAGGCATGGTTATGTTGGCCCGATCGCTGATATAGAGATTATCCGTCCCATAGCCGGCTTCCTTCAGCCCCTCGGTCTCCTCAAGGAGCTTGCCTGGATCCACAACCACGCCGTTGCCAATGACCGCCTTCTTCCCTAAATGAAGTATACCAGACGGTATTACATGGAGCTTGAATTTCTCGGTCTTTCCTGTGGCGGGGTTCTGGAAGATGATGGTGTGGCCCGCATTATTGCCGCCCTGGAACCGTACGATAACATCTGCTTTCTCGGCATAGTAATCAGTGATCTTTCCTTTACCTTCGTCTCCCCACTGTGTACCGATGATTACCCTAACAGCCATATTTTCATCTCCTTGAAATATTACTTTTCCTCTGCTTTCTTTCTCTTCTTCTCTGCCTTTTCCCTCAGCTTCTTCTCGATCATAAGCCTGGCCTTTTCCTTTCTACCGATGGCTGTCCTGAGGTCACGGATCCCCAAATGATGCCTCTGCTTGAGCGTGGTGTACTCGGCCTTGGTGATTATTTTATCACTCAGGTCTTGCTTTGCATTTTCAAGCTCCTCTTCGAGCATAACTATTCTATCCTCGAGCTTCCCGATGCCTTTATTGAGTTTCTCAATCTTGCCCATGTTCGGACCTCCAGATCTCCCTTCTCATCGCTTCGAGCATAAGGGGTTTGATGTCATGAAATTCTGCAAAGGTTTCGATACGCCCGCTCTTCAAGGGTTTGCGGATATGATCGGACCACTCCCTATCCCTGAGGTTGTGGTGATCGAGGATGATCGTACCATCCACAGAATCAAGGATGGCCATCAGGTTTTGGTTTACCCTGTTGATCAATGCGGGCTCTTTCCACTCCATTAGGTAGGTGGGCGCACCGTCCATTATAAGAATATCGGGATCAAGTTCAATGATCCTATCCCTAATTTTAGTCGACACGGGTCCCTGCACGTCAGAGGTATGTAAAAGCGTTTCGCCTGTGGAGGAATCCTTCACCAGGGTCATGAGAACGAATCCCAGAGGGGTGTCCTCTTCACCATGGGGCACGGGTGCTGAGAAAGAAATTGTAATATCGCCGTGATGAAATTCCCTGCCATCCGCAGGGATGATCCTTGCCTCATTCCTCTGAAGTTCCAGAAACAGCTTACCTCGCGTTTTCTGGGAGCGGTTGATATCGGACTCCGGGTCCTTGACATAAAGGGTCTTCCCTGAATAGGCCGTGGAATCCGGAAGATAGTGGTCGTAATGGTAGTGGGAGATCACCACAGCACCGGCCTTTCTTACACATTTGTCTATGAGCTTGTGGTATAATTCCAGCGCCTTTTTTTCCAGCTCCGTCGGCGGCAGGCCGTACCTCTTTGGTCCAAGCCTGGCCCCACCGTCGATAAGGAGCGGGTCGGTATTATCGAATTCCACGAAAACAGATAGTGAACGGACGCCAAGGGAATCCGATACTAATGGAATAACCTTCATTGCCAACCCACATTGCCGAGCTTGTTCACAGGTACCGCTCACAGTTGTAACAGTACCATCTTTGATACTCCTCTATATAGGTTGCCGGTTGACCGCAGGAAGGACAGGTGTTCCGGGGCGGCATGTACTCCTGTGCAGGGTATATGGGTTGCCCGGGCACACCGTAGAGGGTCGGCTGCATCGGCCCGGGCGGTTCTGTCGTATAGAATGGTTGCTCCGGGGCCATCGCTGCTGTCCTTTTCTTCATGACCGCGATGCCCACCCCAATGGCAACGATCCCAATTACCACGGGGATGAATATCCACAAGGGAAACTCCGAATCATCATCATCCTCGTCCCTGTATTTCCCAAGGTCTGCATAGCCAGAGCCAGATCCCGAAAGATCCGTGATTTCGATAGCAACACCATTGAATCGAAAATCCGTGTTTCCGCCGATCAGATCCAACGGGACAACAACCTGCAGTTTAGGGCCTTCTACAGTACAGTTGAGGTAGCCTATTGTATTGTCATTTTCATCGCTCAGTTGGGCTTTGCCCATGAGGAGCAGTATTGTGTAATCGGCATCATCCACATCGAAAATGTTGTCATCACTATCCTTGTATATCACGAAAGTGTAAAAGGTCATGGTCACCAGGGCAGATTTTTGTATCTCTCCCACGACCTCCATCTCGAAGATGACCTCGTCGCCCGCCTGGTACAGGTTCAGCATCGTGATATCGATATCCTCATGACCTTCAACCTTCTTTTCCTCGGTGGTTGCTTCCCTTACATCCCCCTCGGGATCATCTATGCTTCTTATGAGCTCCGCCACGCGCACCACACAGGTATCGGTGCCCACAAGGTCCTCGTCATCCGTCACCGTGAGGGTTACGATGTAGATCCCGTTAGATGTGTATGTATGGGTGGGTGTCTGGCCTGCGGCATCCTCGGATATGCCGTCACTAACATCAAAATCCCAGGAATAGCTCACAATGGTCCCGTCATCCAATGAATTGTCCTTGAACTCTACGGCCTCGTTGGCCTTCACCACTTTGTCAGGTCCGGCATCGGCAAAGGGAGTGCCAAGGTTCAGGATATAGATATCGTCTCCCGCGGAATCCTCGTTGCGGTCGTCATCCCATACCAGGAGTTTGTCGTGGAGGGAGAGGTGCCACTGGTTGCCATCCACGGTGATGACCGGAATCGCTCTTTGCTTGATTATATCGTAATAGAATATGTTCCAGCCCGTATCCTCTCCGTCTATATCCCTGCTGTCCTCCCACACTATCCTGTTGCCATATATCCTGGGGGACCATTGATACCCATCATCTCCGGGATCGATCCTTGTTTCGGTGTCTGTGTCGATATCATAGAGGTAGATATTATCGAACAATCCATCCCTGTCATCCTGCCAGACAATCCTATTTCCATATACATCGGGCTCGCACTGATCATCGGAATCCGTGGTTATCTTCGTGGTTGTATTCTCTGCTGTGTTGTAAAGATAAATATTGTAGTTACTCGGATAATAGGAGCCGTCATTCTGGTACCACACAATGTAATTATCGTGAACCCTCGGGCAATTTTGACCGGTTGTGTCATTGGTGATATCGATCTCCTCACCCGAACCTATGTCGTACATGAAGATGTCACCACTGTAATCATTTCTGTAGTCCTCCCATACAATAATATCGCCGTAGATGTCCAGACAGGTTGCATCATAACCTCCCTGATTGCTTGAATCATTGGTTATCCGGACCTCACCGCCGTCATCGACTGTTCCTTTCTTACCATCGGGCCCGAGGTCGTACATGTAGATGTCCCTGTTTTCATTCCTGTCATCCACCCACACTATGCGGTTGCCGTGGATCTTTGGCGATTTCTGATCACTCCCATTATCGGTGATCCTCATCTCACCGCCGTCATCAGCGGTGCCCATCGTACCATCATCCCCAAGATCGTACATGTATATGTCCCAGTGGCCGTTGCGATCATCCTGCCAGACTATTTTGGTCCCGTAGATGTCCGGATACTTTTGATCGTTCTCGTCCGATGTTATTCTTGTGCCGTCTTCGCCGCTTGAGACGCTCAGAAGGACCACAGCGATCAATCCAAGAAGTGCAACCACAAAGATTACTATGTTACGGGAGCCCATATCTGTCACCGGACAAGGCAATTGTTTTTGTTTTAAAAGCTTTTTGGGGATCGAAGGGCAATATCCAATCCTTAAAAAGTTCACTCGATATTCCTGTCCCTTGGACTGTATTTTGGATTCCTCAGGTTAACGAGCTTGCAATACCCATACCCCAATACCGCAACCCCGAGCCTGACAATCTTCCAGATCGTTGCCTGTATTGTGAGCATCTGGATGAAATTATAGTTCTTCCAGAGTGGGCCGTGCTTCATGGTAAGCTGCTTCCTGCCGAAACCATTCCAGAACGCCTGATCAAAGAACCCGATGAATGTATCCCTTGCACGATGATAGATGATCGCCTCCTCTTCATAATAGATGGTGTAACCCCTGTTCACCGCGCGGTAATTCAGATCGATGTCCTCGGCAGTAATGAACCAGTCGTCGAATCCTCCGGTGTCGAGGAATGCCTTCTTTGTGTAGGCCAGATTGCATGATGGAAAGGTCACATCGTATCCCTTGTTATAGAGTTCCACCCTTCCCAGGTCCTCGAAGGCCTGGTAGCCCATCTGGATGGTTCGCCCTGCAACGATATCGTTATTCTTCATGGCCTCCCTTAACCTGCCCAGCCAGAAAGGGTTAGCGATGCAGTCCCCGTCCACGAAGGCAACCACCTCACCCTTTGCAAGCTTTACACCCCTGTTCCTGCAGAAACCCCTGGTGCCTGGGATGGTGTAGAGTTTGATGTTGGGATACCGCCCGGAATATCCCCTCACGATATCCGGTGTGTTGTCCGTGCTCTCAGCGTCGACCACAATGACCTCTAACGGGCCTTCCTGTACCACTAAGCTGTCCAATAGGTTGCGTATGTGGCGCTGTTCGTTCCGTATGGTTA
>DAOVMN010000209.1 GCA_030630685.1 Thermoplasmata archaeon
CCCAGACAATGCGCCACCGGACAAAAGAGTCTTTTTCATCCCTGAACAATTTGATGAGCATGTCCTTTACATCCTCTCCCCCGATTTCACCCAGGGCCTGAACAATGTACTTCCGGACATCGGTGTAATTCTTATCCCTGAACAATTTGATGAGCGTGTCCTTTACATCCTCTCCCCCGATTTTACCAAGGGCCAGAACAATACTCCCCCGGACATCGGTGTAATTCTTATCCCTGAGCATATTGATGAGCGTGTCCTTTACATCCTCTCCCCCGATTTCACCCAGTACCCGAACAATGCTCCCCCGGACATCGTGGTCTTTTTCATCCCTGAACAATTTGATAAGCGTGTCCTTTACATCCTCTCCCCCGATTTCACCAAGGGCCAGAACAATGCCCCTTCTGACCCCAGAATCTTGCTCAGTATCAAAAATGGATTTTATCTTCAGAGGCTCTATTTTAGCCAGCAGACTAATAATTTCTGAATCTAAAAAGTCATATTTACCATGGATGTCCATCAGCCTCTCAACCACTTTCTCTTTCACTTCAACATCCGTAAATTCAGAATCAATAATGCACCCTGCACAGAGGAACAGGTTGCCGAAGAAGATGTCGTCCTCCTCTTTCAGCAGCCTTTCAACCAGTTCAGAGGCGTCCTTTTTAATTCCCACATAAAGAAGGATGACCTCCTGCCACCATGAACTGCGGGCATGTCCGAGTACGAACTCCAGACCGTCTGACCTGAAAATCAGTTCCAGTGCGGTGTAATACTCCTGAAACGACAGGTGCAGAAAATCGTATGTTCTTGCCGAAACCGGGCGAAGGAGATAATTTCTTTCCCAGAGTTCTCTCAGAAAATCATCTTTCTGTTTCAGCGGCAGTTTGAGCCTCGGGAAATGCTCCTCCATGAGCGCATCGATTTCCGCTTTTGTGAGTTCCCGTTTGTGGTTTACATGGGCAGAGAACGCCAGTTTTCTCAGGAAATCTCTCTTTTTGTCGTGCGGGAACTTATTCCTTACCCGTCTGAATTCATCCCAGCGGTTGAGAAGCACATCTGTGCAGGTGGCGTAAAGCTCCGCCCTGTTCTCGGGCAGATGTTTTCCCTCCTCGTAAACCACTGCAATAATGGAAATCATCAGCGGATTCCTTGCAATCTTCCGGATTTCCGGATTTGTTTCAATGCTCTTCTTGATTTCCTCTCCCTTCCTCTGCTCCTTCTGTCCCAGATTCCCGAACCAGTTGTCCACAAATTCAATCATCTGCTCATCATCAAAATCCATCAGCTCGGAAACTGTCAGCCCGGGGAACTCCCCGTGATAACCGGCGGGTCTGGATGTGATTATTATTCTGTTTTTACTGTATTTTGCACGGAAATTCTCTATTTTTTCCACAAGCGCTCTCTGCTTTTCCGGCTCCGCCACCTCATCGAATCCATCTAAAAGGAGAATGCCCCTCCCCTTCTTCAGGTCTTCTCTGATTTCCTTTTTCGTTTGCGGGAAACCGTATTCCTTGAGATTGGTGCGGATGCTCGAAACAATGTCCTCTTTGCTCTTTGCAATTGCTCTGCACGAGACAAAAACAGGCAGGGCCTCCTTGAAGCCCTTTGAGATATTTTCCTTGATGTGGTGCAGTGCCAGATATTTCAGAAGCGTTGTTTTTCCAGAGCCGGGTTTCCCAAGGATAACGAAATTTCGGCCACTGTTCTCCTCAAGCATCTCATGAATGTCCCTGTAGGTTCTTTCCCGTGCCGGACCCTCTCTGAGGAATTCCATTTTTGAAATTGTACCGGCAGGAGGGTGAATCCCTTCCGTTCCCATGTCCTCCACTGGCTTGCTCTCCCCTTCTAAAGGAATACTCAATGCCCTGCGTGATTCTGCAAGCGCCTCAGAGGAAAACCTCTCTGCTTCTCTCAGTCGAAGATGAACGAATATTCTTTCCAGAGGCATGGGTTCCCTGCGCCCGATGGCAGAAAGGTCCATCTTCCGGATATTTTCCATCATCGAGTTGAGATAACGGACAAAGCTCTCGTATTCGCCGAAAAAGAATTCCGGCATGTGGTTATCGATAAGGTCCACCAGTCTATCGCAGGGGATGAATGAAATCCTCTTGTAGATATTCACGCTCTCAAGGGTTTTACTGATGCTTTCCCGGGCAGAGGAATCGATATCGTGGGAGGAAACGATGAATACCCTGTCAATTCGTTTTTCTGTGCCATCCACAATATCCGGAAATGGTATTGTAAAGGTCTGCTGTGCCTGAACCAGAACCTCGGAGGCGTTGCCCCCCTCCCCCGCCCTGCCGTGGATTTTTGCTGCCTTGACCACAACCCCCGCATATTCCCTCTCCCCTAATTTGTCCTCTCCATAAAAAACAATATCCTTTCCCTTCTCAAGCGTGCCGTGATAGTGGATAATGCCCCTGTAACCCATTTTCTGGAAGAGTGGAATCAGAACCTTTGTTCTCAAATCCGCCTCATTCAATTTCTGAAGCATCTCTTTCTTCCGTTCCAGTGCAACAGGGGAAGGGGCAATCTGATGCATCTCTGTCCATGAGATTCCGTGAACGGGAGCAGCCCTTTCATCAACCATTTCTACGGTGATTTCCTTTTCTTCAAGATGCTTTGCCAGCAGTTCAGGAACCGAAAAGAACTTCCTCCGCTTAACAGTTCTCTCCCGCAGAAGATTGAGTTCAACAAGAGCATTCAGCCTGTTCAGGAGATTTCTGTAACCGAAATCAAGCCCTTCTTCCTTAAGCCTGACCGCAAAATTCTCATCTTTCGGTGTAAATTCCCCGAACTCTGCCGCAATCTGAAGAATAAGCCTGTTCCCCTCATCCGTGAACATCATTTTTCCTTCATCAGCAATCCTTATTCCTTCCTCTGCCTCATCCTTTGTAATGAGCCTCCCTGCCCCGCCGAATTGCTCCATTATTGTGGTGCAGTATCTGAACAACTCCCTGATGTTTCCTCCTGCTCTTTCGGTTATCGCCCGAAGCGCTTCTTTGTGAAATGGAATCGCCTGTTCGCTCACTTCATTCTCTGTGCATACACGGATGCGCTCCTTCACAAACTCCACAGCGGTTTCTATGTTTGCCACATTCTGAAGAGGAATCTCTCTGTCAAAACAATCATGCACCCTGCGGCCGAGGGAAACTTCAAGGCCGGGCTTCAGTGTTGTAAAGAACAGGACATCAAAATGAGATGTCAGTTCCTCCATGGTATCAAGAAATCTTATGACATCTCCGGAAACCCGCTTGTCAAGGTCATCAACGATGATGGCAATTCTTTTGAAGGCCTCTTTCTCTATCAGGAGTCTGCCCAGTACGATGATGAGGTCGTGCTTTTTTCGGACAGGACTTTCTGCGGTTCTGGAGGACCTTGATGCTTTTTTTGCATCCGTGCTGCTCCGGGATAATTTCCCCTGAATAAAACCAATCAAGCCGCCGCCTAACTCCTTCCCCTTCGCCTTTTCTGTTGCAATCTCACTGAGTTCATTTTTTTCTATGATGTTGAGAGAGACGCACTTATTGCGAACCTCTTCGTACAATCCCGGGGGAATGCTGCCCAGCATCCCATCAAGAATCCAGTCATAGATGAACTCATCAGAATCCGCTTTTCCTGCATTGAATTTGATTATGAGCGCACCGCCAGCCTCTCTCAATTGATGGTTGATGTAATTGAGTGTGGAACTCTTCCCCACGCCTGTTTCACCAATGACGACAAACCTTCCCCTGCTGTAGCCAGTGACGGCATTTACGGTTTTTTTCACCATTTCCCTGTCGATGTACATCTCAATGCTGGTCAGCGAAACCGGGTTGGTGTCAAAGGGATTTTTTCTAAAATTCCAGAGAGTTAACCAGTTCACGATTTCACCTCGTTACACGATCATACACTAAATTCATTCGTTTCATCAGGTGCACTCGATTTTCTCTTAATATATAGTCTCTTCCCTCAAAAGCAGGTTTTAGCATAAAAACTGTGAATTGAGTGAATTAGGCGAATTTGCTGCACTTTCGTGTACTCTGATGAACCGGGGGCTGGTTCCCGGCATCATTCCACCTCTGTTAGCCAGTTGTCAGCCTGCTTACATCGGGATTACCGCATGTTTTCTCGGCGGGAGCCGCAGGTCCTTGGACATGTAGTTCTCGAGCCTGAGGATGAGCTCCTTTCGTATCTTCACCGGAGGGATCATCACATCCACGATGAGCTTGCTTGCGAGCTTGTAGATGTCCACGTCGTCCCTGTACTCTTCCCTGAGCTTCCGCACCATGGCCGGTCTCTCCCCGGGCGGCATGTCCTTCAGCTTGTTGAAGAACACCGCATTGACCGCTGCCTCCGGCCCCATTACAGCAATCATGGCCGACGGAAAAACAATAGTGGCATCCGGCTCGAATCCCGGTCCTGCCATGGCATAAAGCCCGGCACCATAAGCCTTCCTCACAACCACGCAGATCTTGGGGACCGTGGCCTCGGATACCGCGGATATCATGCGCGCCCCTGCACCGATGATCCCTTCCTTCTCAACCTTGGTGCCGATCATGAATCCCGGCACATCCGCGAGGAATAAGAGCGGGATGTTGAAGGCATCACAGAGCTGGATGAACCTGGCCGCCTTTCGTGCGGATTTGGTGACCAGCACCCCGCCCATCACCTTGGGTTGATTGGCAATCACGCCGATGGAATATCCGTTCAGTCGTGCGAGGCCCGTTATAACCTCCGGGCACAGCAGCTTCTTCAGCTCGAAGAACGAGCCCCTGTCGATGATCCGATCGATAAGCTCGTGCCTATCGCAGGGCAGGTTCTCATTCTTGGGGATAATACTCTCGATGTCGTCCAAGGACTTGGCAGGTAC
>DAOVMN010000201.1 GCA_030630685.1 Thermoplasmata archaeon
ATTTTGTTGATTTTGTATTGAGAATTATCGATTATTGGTAAAAATCTCTTGATTTTGCTTGATATGGTGAAAGGTTGTCTATATTTTGCAGTATTTCAAAGCTCTCATATAAGTTATGTCGAAAACCTTGATCTGGAAAACACTCCCCCTCTTTCTCCTGCACACGCACACACAGAAGACGTTAAACCATCTGTGTATATAAAGAAGAGAAAAAAGAGGATTACAACAACACCTCCACCAAAACGACCCTCTTCCAAAAATCTTGTGTCATTCTATATGGAGGAACTCGAACGTGATGGAGTTGATAACCCACACGACAACCCATCTAAACTCAGAAAGATTATAAAAAGTCAAGGATTCATCGATCAAAGGACGATTAAGAAGCATCTCAAGGCAGTGATGGATGTTTGGGATAGGGATCACGGGGTAGAATCCACCGAAACAAGCACGATCACTGGCATACTCCAAATAGTTTACTCAGACTACCAAGACAACGGGAAATGGAATCTTAAGTATCTCAAAAGCGATGAGTGCGTAGATGAGCTCTACTCAAAATATGGCTTAGATGATGCCCAGGCGATACGAGGAGTGCAAGCATTACAGGCAGTCTACCATAGGGATGAGCCGGGGGGAGGTGGTCCCCAATGATGCTAAAGATGGAGCCGATCCCCTGGAGCAAAGGCCTAACCCTGCTCAAAAAGGAGCATGGTTATCCCAAGAGAAGGGCGATTGTTAGGGCAATGCAAGCTCATCCGGGCTTTCAGCATTTAGTTAGAGCCACGTATCGGAAGGCCAAGAACGGAAGAAAGGGGAGGCGGTGAAAGTGGGAAATCACAATCAACCAAATCAAATAAAATGGAGGCTTGAACCATGAAAGAAAACGACAAAACCCAAGAAATCGAAAGACTTGAAAAACAGTTTGGAAACCTTTTCAGGACCATCGTCTACATCGTCCTGATACTGTGTGCCTACTTGCTTTACATCGAGGTTTGCGAGGGTGGAGGAAGTGGGGACTATCCCTATTCTGGTAGTGGGGATTGGACGATCAATCAGGAAACCCATATATGGAATGAATCCTACGACATATCGGGAGACCTGAACATTAACCGACCATTGTACCTCGAAGAGAATGTAACATTGCGGTTTACAGGTAGCAATCCTCATATAATAATAGATGACGGGTTCCACATCTACAACTCCACTGTAGAAGGAACAAACCTGACACAGTGGGCCACGTGGGACGGGGAACTCTTTTTCAACCATTCTGTAGTACGAAATGTGAAGGAATTCCCCAACAATTGGCGGGAAAACTTCACAGCCCAACACTCGATCTTTTACGGTGGGGGCGGGTATTATCGGGGAATATATCATCAGAATTTTCCTCAGATTCAGCAAGCCCAAAATCTCACCTTTTTCAATAACTCATTTTTCAACTTCACCGGATACGCCATATACCTTGAACCAGGGTGCAACAATACGACAATAAAAAACAACAGATTCGTGAGCTGTGAGAACGACATGTTCACCTACAACTCCACAAATCTGACCATAGAGGGCAACCAGTATCTTTGGTATCTGAATATCAAGGTTATTAACCAAACCGCTGTTCCCGTTCCTAACGCCACAATAACCATAACAAACAAGACCGGAACACTTCTCTATGACTTGAAAACAAACCAAACAGGATGCCGAAGCTGGATATTGATCAACGAAGCTGATAACGATATAAGGATAGTGGCCTCAAAGAATAACAGTGTGTTGAATATAACCCTGCCTATCACGCATACCCAAACCCTCAATATAACATTGAATATATCGGCACCTGCAGATTACTACCTCGCCAATATCACCTTCGTGGATGACGACTATACGCCTCTTGAAGGTGCAACGATTATGATCTATGACCAGTATTCCAATCAAGTCCATAACGCCACGCTCGGCTCGACTGGAAGGATATCTGCCAATCTCCCCATAGCGGACAACAGTACCTATTTCACCATCGAGGTATTCTTTAACGGGAAATATGCCTACCGTGAATACTGGCCCGACCTTGGGGCAACTACTTATGTATTCACGGAGTTTAAGATTCACAAGGCCAGCATAGATATCCACTTCTACAACTCCTTTACCGGACTTGGAGAGGACTCAGAGCTCCTGAGGGTATACTATCGTGAGGACGGCGGATCATGGCAGCGGTCTTCAGACACCTTCAATATCATTCATGAAACGGGGAAGGTAATCAATATTGAGGTAAAGGATTATTTCAATATCTCTATAGCCACCCACACCCTTACCCTTTCAAACCTCATAAAATACCATATAGATTTCTCCATTCCTTTAGCAACCATCCACCTGGAAAACACCCTCGGGTTAAACAAATTTACCGTGATCCGGCAGGGGGCTACCTCAAAGGTTCAGGTGATCGGTAATGAGTTCAGGGTGATTGCAGCACCCCTCGGAAACTCCACTATCATCTATCTGGTTTCATGGGATGATACTTATGTTCATGCTCCCAACAATGGGACCCGAGTTCTCATCAGAAATAACTCATTCTCCTTTCCAGCCGAGGCATCGGAAAGCAACCCCCACATCGTCCGGGATCTCTCAGGCCATATAGAAGCACAATGGGAAGAGGTAATAACCCCGTCAGCCGGTCCCGAATGGTGGGAAGATGCAAGGGTAAGGAAGGGCCTGGTAATCATCGGTGTTTTTGCAGCAATAGCGTTCCTTTATGCCCGTTATAGGTGGGTTAAAGAAAGGTTGCGAAGAAGGGGGTATTCTCGATGATAGAAGCAGAGCCCCAGGATAGAGTAATCGGCTACATCGGCAGGGAAGGAAAGGCCCCCGCCCTGTGGTGGAGTGCGGAAAGAGAGGCACAAAAAGAACTCAACGAAGCAACCCTTGACGGTGATGATGAGATTGAGACAGCAACACTCATCAACCTTTTTACCGCCCTTCGCCCACAACTCAAGATTAAGAAAAGCGGGAATTACTATAATACCTTCATGGAGAAAGCCGCCGAAGTGGGGCTTTTCGACTTGGAAGAGATACCCACCAACGATTACCGGAACCTCTTCCTTCTCCTCGAAGATTATCTAACCGAAGTGGATGCCCACCAGGGCGACCACCGGGGAGACCAGCCAAGCAACACAAGAGGCATACCTCCTGAATGGCTCGCTTGCAGCGGGATGGATGTATTCCTTGATCCTACATCATGGTTCCGGAAAGGTTTGGCAACCATAATAACAGGAGAGAACGGGGTGGGAAAGACAAATCTAATGATATGGATAGCATTACAGTTATCACAATGGGATTCCCCTAAGAAACTAAGACCGGTAATAGCTACAAATCTAAAACTCTATAAAGAGTGGGCCGTGAAACACGGGATAAAGATTGTGCGAAGGATCTCGGAAGTATTCGATGTAGTGGCGGAAATAGACCTCTCCGGGGAACGAAGGAATCTTTACGTGCTCATTGATGAGTTCGATGGTGCAGAAGGCCAGAACGCTTGGGAGACAAGAGGCGCAAAAACAGGGGCAAGCTTCAGGGTATTCAATCAATTCCGAAAGCTCCAAGATGCCATCATTGTACCCTCAATCCATTATCCCCAGGACGTAAACAACAGGTGGAGAACCTCATCAAGGGGTGTGCATTGCATTATCAATAAAGGAATGCGTTATCCTGATAAAGGATTCAAAAATGTCTGGGATTGCACAAAAATACAGGATGAGCGGAGCCGCCTAAAATCCGCCGCCATCTATTGGGAAAACACACCGATCAATCTGATAGGAGTTATCCCGAACTGTGGCGAATGCTTTGAGACGTATGCCCCCACTACCTTCACCTTTGACATGGGGCCAAAAGAGGTTTTGGAGATCATGGAGGCTATTGATAGAATCCCCATGCCAGAACATGGAACAGAAGAGGAAAGAATAGAATGGATGATGACCAGGGGTGCGGTGATAAAGAACTATATGGAAGAGTGGAGAAGGCAGAGAGAACCTGTAGAAGAGGTTGATGAAGCAGAAGAAAAGGATAAGGAAAAGATAAAAGAATTGGAGGAAGAGTTAAAAAAGAACGAGTATTATGACATCAAAACATGGAGAGAGGCCAATACATGGAAAGAGACACATAAACTATATGTGAAGAAATACAAAAAGAAATTAAAACTACCAGCACTACAAAACAAATTCTATCGTTTGGGGGATGAACTTGAAAAAGAGAAATAATCATCAACAAACAAAAACCGTTCCCGTAATCTTTCTTTCTTTCTTTCTTTGATATGAATATCTAACTTTCTAATTTTCACAGGGACCCCACAGGGCGTTATGATGGATTCAAGAAACGGAAAGACAAGGGCAGCGATATACCTAAGAGTCTCCACCGACAAACAGGAGTTGGAGAACCAGGAACGCCAACTCACCCCCTATTGTGAACGATCAGGCTGGGATATCCATAAGGTATACCGTGATGTGATCTCAGGGAAAGAAGAGAAACGCCCTGCCTTCGATGAATTATTCAGGGATGCCCACCAGAAGAAATTTGATATCCTGCTATTCTGGGACTTGTCCCGATTCAGTAGAGCAGGGACCCTTCACACTCTCCAGAAGTTGAGGGAACTGGAGAACCTGGGGATCGGGTGGCACAGCTACACGGAACCCTATGTAAGCACAGCAGGACAATTCAAGGATGTTGTAATAGCTCTATTATCATCCCTGGCGAAAGTGGAGAGGGAGAAGATAAGCACCAAAACAAAGGCAGGGCTTGAGAGAGCCCGGGCACAGGGGAAGAAATTAGGTAAACAGTTCAGGATCACAGATACCAAGATTAAACGGGTTTGGAGGGAGTACGGGAAAGAGGGATCGATAACCAGGGTTGCTAAAGTCCTCAAGGGCATAATCTCAAAAGGGACAATCCAATTTATTGTATCTCATGGAATCCGGACAAAGAAGCAATACATCGAGGTGTATACAAGGTGGAAAGCGGTCAATAGACCCCTCCCTAAAAAATGTGTGCCTTCTGGTCAATAATTCTCGGTCAGCATGACGGACGTTTATTGACCGGATAAAA
>DAOVMN010000387.1 GCA_030630685.1 Thermoplasmata archaeon
ATCCAGAGTTCGATCTCCTGAATGGTGTTATCGTAATCATCCTCCGCATACCCGGAAATCAAATAGGTCCCATTGACGATCTCCCCATCTAAGGGGTGGTCGATGAATATCCTTGGCCTGGTGAGCACCTCGAAGGCATCCATGATCGTGTAGTTGTTGTTCGTCTCGTTCCTCTCCACAATCGTGTTTTCCGGGTCTACAACCACTTTAAAGTTGTACACGCCCAATGGCGCGTTCACAGGGAAAGAGGTGGTATACATCGAGTGGTTCCCGCCATTAAAGATATCGGGAACACTCACAATATCAGAACCGAACCAGCTCCAATCCTGGGTATCATTCAGGGCATAATAGCAGCTCACATTCACATCCTCTACCGCCCTCTCCCCGAGGTTCTTCAGCACCACCGTGATCCCGATATTCCCTCCTTTCAGCACCATGGGGAAGATCCCCGCTGTCTTGACACTGAGCTCGGGTGTGGAAACATTGAGTCTCACATTCAATGTCATGGTGTGGGTGATATTGACGTCGAGCTCTGTGGAAACATTGAAGTTGTAGGCCTTGTACTCCTTGATAACAATGAGGTGATGGTCGTTGTAGCTAAAATTTGTGAAGTTCTCAAAGTCTTCACCTGTCTGGTTGTTATGGCCTGTATATCTGAAGATCTCGTAAACAGGAACGGTAAAGGGATTGGATATCCAGCCGTCGATTCCCGAGACGGATAGTTTCCTGTTACTGGCATTATTATCTGTCAGATTAACCAGGGCATCGCTCACCGGGGAGCCGAATTCGTCAATTACCCTTACCGCAAGGGTGAACTGCTGCTGGAATATCCTACCGTCAGAGAAGTTGTTTCCCTCGATGAATCCCGTGAGGTTGAGGGGGACGGTCTCCATGCCAAAGAGGTCGAATCCTCCCTTCCTGTAGGCATTATTGAAGCTGTTGTTACTGATGATGCCTGTGGAGTCCTCCATGTAGATGCCGTGTACCTTGGTGGTTTCCTTATTACCAGGGGTCTTGAACGTACTATCTGTGATATTTACTGTAGAATCCATAAGGTAAATCTCATGGTCCTCGGTTGCTGCAAGGCTGCATCCGGTGATATTCAGGTGGGAGTCCATGGCGAATATCCCATGGCCCATGATCCCATGACCAAATCCGGGATATTGTGGCGGGAATGGAAACTCGTTGGTGTAACAGGGGTCATCCTCGTCTATGGTGCAGTTGATGATATCCGCCACCTCCACATACCTGAGATGAATGGCATCTCCCTGGACATTATATATTCCCACATTCTCCAGCATGATGGCTGTGTCTCTAACATGGATGGCATCCTGGGTTATATTCCAGAGGTTGGAGTTGATCATGGTCAGGTTGGAGTCCCTGGCATCGATGGCATGGTCTTCTACTCTAAAGAGGCCCACACCATCAAATAGAACATCGCACTCCTCGAAAAAGCAACCTGAAATAAAGGTTTTTTGTTGATAATACTTGTAGTTCCCAAGATTTGAGTCCGTTATAATTACCTGGCTCCCGAAACATTCCATAAGATTTTCACCTTTTGAGAACACTCTTGTCTTAGAAAGGTTGACATAGGAATTCTTCGTTGCATAGAGAGCTATTGCCCCGTTAGCACGGCCAATCCAGCTGTTTGTGGCGGTGAACGCAGAGTTGTCCAGGTAAAGACAGATATTATAATCGGAGCCGGAAGTAACCCACAACCTATCTGCAACCACCTCGGAATCCTTCAAATAGAGAACAGTGGATTCTGTGGTATTGGATAAGCCATTTACCGTCCCGCCCTTCCAGTGGATTGTAGTATTGTAAAGGGAGAGTGCCATATCCGTCTCGGAGAATATATCTGCCCACTCGAAAGTAAGGTTTTGATCTTTTATATAGAAGGTCTGCTGCAGTCCGAAACTGGCCACATTCAGGGACAACGTGGGTACCGAGGAGTTCACGAAGATATTATTTACCTGTGATATTGAGCTGAGATTCATGGACAGGTTGCCCTTTATCTCCATGAATCCGATGTAACTCTGGTTGTTGTTAAGGATCTTGCAGGTACTATTATCGTCATCACCCCATTCCATTATGAGAGTGCCGTTCTCTTCGATGATTATGTGGAAGTTGTTGTGGTCTGTCATGTTGATGGTGGTGTTGTAGAGGGTCAGTTCTCCACCGTTCTTGATAGTGATATTGCCGTCCAATTTCACTGCATCATCATGGGGGATTTCTGTTGGGGGTTCACCATGGATGACCTCTACCCAGTCTGTCTCGTTGCCGATGTAATTTCCAATGCTGTCAATGACCCAGTCCCCATGCTCCGGGGGATCGGCATCTTCTCCCTTCCTCTCGGCAGACGAGATAGGGATGAATAAGGCGATTGCTATTGCCAGGATGGCAATGATTACAAACATCAGGATCGGCCTACTGAATTTCATGGATATGTCCTCCACAAAGGTATTCGAGCGGGATATCTATTTCCCCTATTAATAGTTAATATACTTTTTGGGGATATGCTGGAATGGGGGTTGAATGGTCGGATTATAAAGGAATTTTGGGATGGTTATCAAATTGTATCTGAGATCATTCCTCTCCTTTTTCCTCTTCTCCCTCTTTTTCTCTCGTGTTTTCTCCTATTCCTCTCTCTTCTCCCCCTTCTTCTCTCGTGTTTTCTTCTATTCCCTTATCTTCTCCCTCTTCCCTTTCTTCTTCCTCGCCCTTCTCTTCCAATTCCTTGTTAAATTTCTCTTCTATCCCTCTC
>DAOVMN010000253.1 GCA_030630685.1 Thermoplasmata archaeon
CTCGATAAGGCATGAGGAAATCTTTGATTTCCGATTGCCGGTTGGGGCGAAGCCCCGACAAGGTCTAAGAACTTGTTCTTACTGCGATTGAGTGCGAAGGCCCGATAAGGTGTGCAAACTTGTTTGCGCTCCGATTGAATCCGCAGGATTCGATAAGGTGTAAGAACTTGTTCTTACTGCGATTGAGTGCGAAGCCATGAGGAACGAAGTTCTGAGTGGCGGTTGAGTATGCAATACTCGATAAGCACTCGATAAGCCTAAAAGGCTCGATTCGGCGGTTTTTACTACCTCGTCACTCGCATTCCAGAAATCCCGTAATGATATCAAGGGTTGGGAAAAAACTATATACCTGATAATCCCTGTAGAGGCAGCTTAATATCGAGGGATAGAACATGGCTCCATTATTCAAACCTGACAGGAAGAAAGGCACCGGGTATGAGGAAGAGATCGAAGAGGAATACATCAACCTGGGTGATCTTTTAGCGAAGGAAAGAGGGGACAGAGGGGTTCCTGCCAGCCTCTACATCAAGGTTGCGGACATGAACGATGTTACCGACATGCAGGTCCTTTCAAAGTATGTCTATGACGGGAATATCCTTATCCTGAACATAACCAATATCGTGAGGGATGAGGAACGCTTCAAGGACCTTACCGCGGAACTCACCAAACTCGTCAAGGATGTGGACGGGGATCTTGCGGGCGTTGGACCCCAGATGCTGGTTGTCACCCCTTCGGGAATAAAGATCGACAGGGAGAGGATCAAGGTAGAGGAAGAAAAAGAATAGCTCCCTTCAGGCCCTCATACCCGATAGTTGTCTTAGTATGCTAAAGGGTATTATATGTCCGAGATTTCAACGGATATTCCATGCCCGGTATGTGAAGCTAAGGCTCTAATTATCCGAAGCATTGACCTGGACATCCCGTATTTTGGAAAGACATGCCAGACAACCCTTTTTTGCAAAAAATGCGGATACAAGCACAACGATTTCATGATCAGTGAACTGAAGGAGCCAATGCGTTTTGAGGTTTGTGTGGAATCCCAAGAAGACCTGAATATCAAGGTTGTGAGGTCTGCCTCTGCGACGGTCACCGTGCCGGAACTGGGGATGAAGGTTGAACCGGGGGTGGTCTCCGAGGGATACATATCGAACGTTGAGGGCGTGCTCAGACGGTTCGGGGATGCGGTAGAGCAGGCCATGAGATTCTCCAAGGGCACGGATGAGGAGCCCGCATCTGCTGAAAAGGGGAAGGAGGTCCTCGAGGGGATCGATTCGGTTATTGCAGGGAAGGAAGGCATTACCATCGTGATCGAGGACCCCTTTGGAAACAGTGCCATCCTCAGTCCAAAGGCTAAGAAGCGGCCACTTACCGAGGAGGAGCTTGAGGGGCTGAAGACCGGGATGGCCATTGCGGATGTCGTAAGGGATCGAGAACGAGATCAATGACATTGTTCACGGCTATGATCTTTAGGTGGGGGTGAGTGGGTACCCGAGAGCACCCCGAACCTCACGGTGAAGGCCGAGGGCCTGAATAGTACCGGGCTCCACAGGGTGAGGATCAACGGGCCCCGGGGCTCGACAGTACAATGGAGTTCTATGTCAAAGAGGAATAAAGGATAGGGATAACTACCGCATCCCGTTGACATTCATTTTTTTCATTTTATCAATAAATCACAGAATCTAAGAATCTAACGATAAAATATCTTATTTTTCTTAATATTTAGGTTGATTGTTTTACTAAGTATTGTATTCCTTGATGTGTTAATGATTTACGCACTATTGATTAACAAAAGGGAAGTCTTTTATAGCATTTGAAACATGAATATCACGGCGTTATGGGGGGAGTGATCTTCATGGCAGCATCATTAAATTCCGGGGTTAGAAAAATGAGTCATTACCCGAACATTGACACAAATTGGCAGGGTATGGAACAAATGAGCATGGGTCCCAACAGAGGGAGGTTTACCCATACTAACGGTAAGGGGCTCCCCGATTGTGTGGGCTTAGGAACGGAAATAGAAACAACTCCAACCACCCACCAAATAAGGAGGCGGTTCCCATGAAATTCAATATGAAGTTTCTATTCGTTCTATTGCTCCTTGTAGCAGGAATCTTTCTTCTAATTATTGTAGCAAATGTCTCAAGTGCAGACACCATCACCGTGGCACAGGACGGAAGCGGGAACTACGAGAAAATACAGGATGCCATCGACGCAAGTAAGGATGGGGATACCATCAGAGTGTATGGAGGAACCTATTTTGAACATATTCTTATTGATAAATCAATAAATGTAATAGGAAATGGGTCAAAAGTAACTACTATCGATGGCGGTGGTGAAAGACAAGATGTTGTCACCATAACAGCAGATTGGGTGAACATGACCGGTTTCTTGGTTAAAGAGGCAAATCTTTGGAATTCGGACATCATCGTCGATTCGACACATGTAACCTTGAATGATAATGAATGCATAAATGCCCACAGCGGGATTCTTATTTTCAATTGTTTTTACAGCACATTTACCAATAACAGTTGTTCGGATAATCAGGGGGGAATAAATATGGCGGGATTATCAAATCACAATACTGTAATGAATAATAGTTGCATCGAGAATGTGCAATATGGCATCCGAATCGATGGCTCCTATCGAAATACGATTAAAAACAACAATTTCTCGAACAACAGCTTATCAACCATACTAAATGGCTATGGGGTTTATATCAATCGTCTCTCACGTAATAATACGCTAACAGGCAATAATATCACAGGAAATCGAGTGGGGATTTATTTGGGTGACAGATCTCGAGATAACAAAGCCAATTACAACAATATCTATGATAACTCTGAATTTGGAATCAACGCGTTGGATAATAACGGATTCATTATTGACGCAAAGAACAATTGGTGGGGAAATGCTACTGGACCATATCATCCAAATACCAATCCCCGGGGCACGGGAGATGAGGTTACAGATTTCGTTGATTACGATCCTTGGCTAAATAAACCATCGAAAGGAGGCGGCGGGGGCTTCATCCCGGGGTTCGGGGCGGTGGCCGTGGTTGGAGCGATTGGATTGGCGATCAAAATGAAATATGTACGGAGAAGAGGCAGGACGTGAACGAAATGGTCGTAATAACGAGCTACAAGCATGCCTCCAACCGGATGATAATCAGACGGTTCGAATGGGGCCTGATCCTGGGTGGCCTGGTGTTCTTCCTGGCTGGGCTCTTTGTGATGACGATACCTGTGTGGGGCAGCGAGGGCCAGGTGGCATCCACCGGCGAGATCCTGATCCTCGGGTTTCTCTTTCCCACCCTTCCCGGGGCAATAATGCTGTTCATGCGGTGGGAGATAATCATCGACAAAGGGCAAAGAACCGTGACTAGCTGGTGGGGAGTCCTCGTCCCCTTCAAGAAAACGGTGCAGAGCTTCGACGAGTTCGACATCGTAACCATCACAAAATTGTGGATCCAACCATCATCAGATGGTGGAGGGGGTGGCGGCTGATGCCCTATGTCTATCCAGTACAGATCACAGGGGCCGGGCGGGTGGTGCTCATCGATCAGCCCGGTAACTACCTCAAGTCCAGGAAACTGGCGGAGGAGATCGCGAGCTTCATGGGCCTGGGTATCAGTGACCAGAGTTCGGGAACCGAGGTTGTCAGGGAAGCCAGGACCCTCGACGAACCGTTAGTACATCGCGAGTTTCGGACAGAAGAGGAGGCACCCCTTCCCGTAAGACCCGCCCTGCCCAAATCCACCATCAAGACCTCGGGCGACACCCTTCACATCGATATCGAACCCCCGGGTTTCCGGTTGTCCAGTACCCCCAATATTATTGTGGGGTTCGTTCATTACTTGATCCTATCCCTGTTCCTGTATTATTTCATCTTCATGTTCTCCATGATGATCATAGCCCATCTCGCTCCCGGGGATTCTCTGGGATTCCTCGAGAATGTCAGTGTCGATAGCTTCTGTTTCATCGGCATTGTCCTGTCCGTGATAGTATCGGTATACCTGGCGATGAGGAAGGATATCGGTCAGGCAATGGCAAG
>DAOVMN010000424.1 GCA_030630685.1 Thermoplasmata archaeon
ATTTCCAGATTGATGGGGTTTTTTGTCCAGTCCAGATGATTAATTCTCATGGAAACCTCATAGAGAACGGCACTATCAACAAGGGCGTAGGTATCACCTTGACCAACTCAACAGATAATATTATTCGCGGTTGTCTTTTATTAGATTCGGGCATCTCCATTTCCGGGGGGGACAACACAATTGAAAATTGTTCTATTACCAAACAAGAACAAGGGAACGACAACATAGGAATATACGGCTATGGAAATTTTGTCATAATCAATACAACAGTGCAAGGATTTGGTGCAGGATTGTCTTTTCATGGGATGGTAGCCATCATCCGAAACTCCAGTTTTACAAGGAACAGGAACGGTGTAACTCTGGCCGAAAATTCCACTCTTGAAGCCACCGACAGCACCTTTTCCAATAATTCTAACACAGGAATCAAAACTTCCAAGAATAACCAAGTCGCCCTTACAGGATGCGTCTTTTCCAATAACACTGGTTCCGGTGTGGATCTCTTTGTAACGAATTCAATGATAAAGAATTGCACATTCCAGAACAATAGTATAGGTTTCGAGGTTTATGGAGTTAATTGCACAATCATGAACTGTATAATTTCTGGGAATACAAGGTATGGAGTCCGGGCATATTATGCCTCTACCGTGGATGCCAGATACAACTACTGGGGCGATCCATCAGGCCCGCACCACAATTCTGAGAACCCGGAGGCCCAGGGGGACAATGTGACAGATGGTGTTCTTTTTGATCCCTGGTACAAGGATGTTGAATTTAAGGAAAAACAAAAGCTAACGAAAGATGGGGAAGAACCGGAAAATGGTGATGATGAACCTGATGTTTTCGGCCTTTTAGCTATTCTTTCTGTTTTTCTCGTGCTCTTTATTCTCCTAGCATCAGTGGTCAGGATGCCCGAGGAGAAGTTCCGCAAAAAAGGCAAACACAGTTGAATCGGGACAAACATTATATTGTTTAATCCCGCTTTCTTACCCATGGAAATGGACTGGACCGAGAAATACCGCCCTGCCACGCTTTCCGAGGTTTACGGGAACAAAAAAGCTGTTACCGCTCTGCTGAAATGGGCGCATGGGTGGAATAGAGGGGTACCGGATAGAAAAGCTGTTATCCTTGCGGGTTCCCCGGGGATAGGGAAGACCTCCACCGCGCTTGCCCTGGGCAAAGACATGGACTGGGGAGTCATCGAGCTCAACGCCTCGGATGTGAGGAATGCGGAGAACATCAGGAACATTGTCACAAGAGGGGCCCTGTTCGAGACCTTCACCGATACCGGCGAGTTCATCCGTTCAAGAGAAGGGGGAAAGAAACTCATTATTTTGGACGAGGCGGACAACCTCTACGAGGGGGTTAGAGGGGAAGCAAGAACAGACAAAAACGGGAAGGATTACAGCGACAGGGGCGGAAAGGCCGCAATAATTCAGACAATCAAGCAGACCATGCAGCCCATCATACTCATTGTGAACGACCTTTATGCCCTAACCAGGAACACCAATCTCAAGACGCTCTGCGAGATCATCCGGTTCCGGAAAATTCGTGCACCCTCCATCGAGAAGGCGCTTATCGGCATTATCCACAACGAAGGACTCGAGGTGGAGCGGGAAGCACTGGAGATCATTGCCTCTCGTGCGGATGGTGACCTCAGGGCGGCAATAAACGACCTTCAGGCATTGAGCAGGATGGGGGAAAGAATCACGGTGGAGATGACCGAAGGGATAGGCTTCAGGGACAATGTCATAACCCTGCAAGAGGCTCTATCAAAGATTTTCAAGGGCACGGATGTGGATGTACGGAAGGTGGCCTGGGACCTCGACGAGACCCCGGACAGCATTCTTTCCTGGGTTGACGAGAATCTCCCGCTGGCCTACACGGCTCCAATGGACCTCATGAGGGGCTATGATGCCATTTCACGTGCGGATGTCTATCTCGGTAGGGTGCGGAGAAGGCAGTACTACCGGCTCTGGGCCTACGCTAATGATATGATGACCGCGGGTGTGGCCTTAGCAAAGGAAAGAGAATACAGGCACTTCATTAGATACCGGTTCCCTTCATGGATACTCAAGATGTCCAGGAGCAAGGGGATGAGAAAGAGACGGAACGAACTCTCAAGGAAGGTCGGAGAATGGTGCCACACCTCGATCAAGGATGCGAGAGTGGAACTCCTCCCTATGGTGCAGGTGCTTTTCAAGGAGAGCGGGAGGAGGGATTTTGATTTTGCAATAAACATGACGGATAAACTCGGCCTCACGATAGAGGAGGTTGCCTTTCTTCTCGAGACCGTTACAGATGACCCGAGGGTAACTTTTATTCAGGAAAAGGCCGTAGAGTCCCACGGTGAGAGAACAGGGTTCTACCCATCACAGATGGTAACAAAGAAGGGCCTTGCCTCGGGCCTCGAGACAAAAAAGAGAAGGGCGTCAAAAAAGGAAGAGAATGCGAAGAAGGCAGGGAAGGGAAAT
>DAOVMN010000073.1 GCA_030630685.1 Thermoplasmata archaeon
GACTGCACGACCGGCAGGGGAAGGCCATCACCAATTTTCCTGAAGCCTTGCCGCCGGCAGATTCAGACTTAGCGGCACAGGTATTCAAGGACCCCTATCTGTTCGACTTTCTCGGCACTGCCGATCCGCGGAAGGAGCGTGAGGTGGAACAGGCCCTCGTTGATCACATCCAGCACTTCCTGCTGGAACTTGGTGCGGGATTTGCCTTCGTGGGCAGGCAGGTCCTGCTCGAGGTGGGAAATCGCGATTTCTACCTCGACCTGCTGTTCTATCACCTCAAGCTGCGCCGCTTTGTCGTGGTCGAACTGAAGGCTGTACCATTCGATCCCGGGTTTGTCGGGCAGATGAATTTGTATCTTTCCGCGGTGGACGATCTGTTGCGCCATCCGGACGATAAACCGACCATCGGGCTGCTGCTCTGCAAGGGCAAGGACCAGTTGGTGGTGGAATATGCCCTGCGCGGCTTCCAGAAACCAATCGGCGTGGCGGCATGGAAAACCTTGCTTGTGGAATCCCTGCCCGAGGAATTGAAAGGCAGCCTGCCCACCGTGGAGGAGATCGAAACCGAACTGACGCAGAGGGAGAATGGGGCATGAACAGCTTTGGGTTGTGGACAGGCATTCACATCAGGATGGACGAGTTCAACGGTGAGGCGGGGAGGCCGGCGAAGGGCATCAAGAAGAACTTCGAGGAGTTGGGGATATGACCAAACTTTCGAAGCGATTGCCTGACGATTACGCTGTGCTCCTGGCTGAAATCAAAGAACGGGTCCGTTCAGCCCAATATAACGCCCTCAAAGCGGTCAACAATGAACTGGTCGCACTCTACTGGGACATTGGAAAACTGATTGCCATCCGGTAGACGAACGCCGAGCATGGCGCCGCCATCGCCGTACTACGCGGAAGTTGCATAAAAAGAGGTGACCAAAACATATACAGAACCGCTCCACAACGATCCGATAAAAGCGGATATTCGGCTCCACTCCCTGCGGTCGCTTCGACCCAAATTGCTCCGTTCTCTTCGGTCACTCAGCAATTTCGCATATCCGCCAGCCGTTACCCGAAATTGCGGCTATTAAAAAAGGTGCATAATCAGTTCAATCTTTCCCTTTCCACCTCGAGGCGGTCAGCGGTTGGGTACTCCTCAACAATGAAGGCAGGGAAGTTCAGCTCCCTGGCGATCTCCTCCAGTACCCAGGGGGCGACCTCCACACGATTCTTTTCCCTGTCGATATGCATCAGGTCTTCGGGTATCTCAAACTCTTTCCTCAGCGCAGCGGCAAACTCGTCCAGGTTTTCATCTGGCTCGATGATTCCTTTCAGAAGGGTGGCATCATCCGTAATGATCTCATGGGGACGGGCGATATTCTTCGCTCTCCTTTGCAGTCGCCTTCTGAGCTGTCCCGCATCCTTGTATCTTGAGGAGCAGAAATGGATGGACATATCGAACCCCTGACATGAAGACCATTCCATGAATTCGTAGGCCTCCTCCCTGCTCCCTGCCGCCGCACTGGAAAGTTCGTCCCTAATCTTCATCCCTCTTCCTAACAGAGCCTGATAGTTTGTAGGGGAGAACTCCAGCTCGTCGAGGTTGAGGAACATGGTACCAGCTTCGTCAAGCTCATTGGCAAGCCATTTCAAGACCTCAAGCGTTCCTGGGATAACCGGGATCTCCACTCCGGTATTTAGTCCGCACTCGAGAGAATCCCGAATTGCTCGTATGTATTCTTTTAGATTCTCATCCCTGAGCTCCATAGTCAACTCAGGCCCCAGGATTCCAATAGGGTGGTAGCGTATCTCGTCAAGCCCCGCCTCTTTCAGGGCCTCGAGCTGCTCTTTGGTGGGCAAGGAGCCTGTATAGAGGTGGATGTGGTGCCATGGACCGAATTCCCGTTTGATGAGGCGGATGAAGTGAAGAGTCCGATCCAGAACCAGAAGCGGGTCCCCGCCTGTGATGCCCGTACCTTCGGCTGAAATGGATCGTGCCTCTTCAATAACCTGAATATCCCGACCCTCGCCTTCAACCCCGAGTTCATTGGCGTAGATCACATCCTTTCCCATTTTTTTCTCAGAGAGCGGGCAGTAAAAACATCCGTAAGGACAGAGTCCGGTAATCAGGAGCACCATCTTGGCCCCCTTCCGGCAGTGTACGCAGCCTTTTGGCTCTTTTCCCAGGAGCATGCTCCCGAACTCGATTTCACGAAGGATTTCCATTATCCCACGGGTCGGTCCTTCATGTCCACGGTGATGCAAAGTTTATCCTCCTCGAACCTCGCAGATATCGGGCGGTCCTCGATGAACTCTATAAGGGTTATCCTGTTTACAATCCCGTTGATGTCCAGGATGAGATCGTACCCGTCAGAGCGAAGGTCTATCTCCTTTGAGATGGTGCTGGGAAGGTGGATGGTCACCTCGATGCTCTCCTTTAATCTCTCGATGTTCATGGTTTGGGTGAGGTGAAGATGTATCTGCTCCTCTCCGTAAAGCTCCCGCCCCACATTTCTCAGCATCTCGATGCCCTTGACCCCCTCTTCGAAGATTGTGAGAAGTGCGAGCTCGATCCCGTTCTCCCGGCAAAGTATTTCCGCCTGTTCGATGTATTTATTCTGCACCCTTCTCCGGGCAGTGCAGAACCTACAATCCGAATGCTCGGGGAATATATGGTTCACGATCATCCCGTGCACGGGGATCTCGAATCTTTTGATCTGTTCAAGTGCCCTTTTGGATTCCATGATGCCCATCTGCTCCGGGATGGTCACTATGTTAAAGGATGTGATATCCTCGTTCTTCAGCACTCTTCGGACGTGTTCCACCCGATTCTTCAGCTTCTTGATATCCTCCAATGTAGTGTCCTTTTTGCCTGTGATTATGTTCTTGAGCCGCGCGATCTGGATCCGGAACTTCAGGACCTTGACAAGCCAGGAGTCAAGGAGTCCGGGAAGGGAAAGAAATCGAAGGGTGTGGCCGGTTGGAGCGGTATCGAAGATGATCAGATCGTAGTAAGGGGATTCTACATAGGAAAGGAGCTTGTCAAAGGCCAGTGCCTCGTCCAGTCCCGGGAAAAGAAGGTCACCCCTGGTAAACTCCAGCTCCTGCATCCCCATGAGCTTAAGTGGGCGTTCGAGACTGGTGTGAAAATCAGGAAGGAATGCCTCCAGCTCCTCCTCGGGATTGATCTCCATGGCATAGAGCCCTTCAACACCTTTGATCGGGGTGGGCTCCTTTCCGATCTCCTGCTCAAAGGAATCCGAGGTGGAGTGTGCCGGGTCGGATGATACGACCAGGGTCTTGAATCCATGGTCTGCCGCCCAGATCGAGGTTGCTGCCGAGACTGTGGTCTTGCCTACGCCTCCCTTGCCTCCGAATAGGATAAGCTTGCTCATGGACCGGGCAAGCGGGGTTTTTTTAAAATAGTTTTCCGTCGAGCCGTCGAGTCGATAGAGGTGGGGGGTATTCATCAAAAAATATTTATCCCTCTTGCAGATAGGCGCTTTCAATGTTGCCCCAAACCCAATATCCTATTTTTTCCATGCTGGATCATGGCCCCGCAATTATCCCAACCTACTCTGACCCCTCACTGAGGGGGTTAGGTGTTAATGCCGATTTCTCGTGGGAGTATTTTTCAGAGGGAGATGTTGTAGAGATCAACAATACGGTTAATCTCACGATTGATGTCGGACTGAACGAAACTATGGTGGAAAGCGGCGATAAAGGGTTTCATTTAACGACCTTCGTTGATGTGCTGCCTGATAAGCGGGAGGGTGTTGTGCAGGAGAGCTACCGATTGTCCACTTACGCCTTCGAGGTAGTAGCCTCGATTGCGGATGAGGCATGGGGAACCATCAGGTTCCGAGTGCCGGTTGAGCCTGAAAGGCTCGATAAGGTGGGAACAACCGGCAGGTTGTGCGCTCCGGCTGAGTGCGAAGCGCTCGGTAAGGCGTGCAAACTTGTTTGCGCACCGATTGAATCCGCAGGATTCGATAAGGGAAAACCTCACGTGCGGTTCTGTGAGGGGGCTCATGGTAACCCCGGAGCTATTACTCCAGTAGGGGGTGGGCTATGAGCCCTACTCGACAAAATGATTTACTATATTCTGCAAGAAGACCGGATTTCGAATTGATGAAAGTGAAAACAATTTACTATGGGATAGTTATCGGTATTTACATATTAACATTGTTTATTTTTCTTATGCTGTTAATTGATTTTTCAATTTCTCAGTTAGTATTATTTCTCATATTCGTAATTTATAGTACCCTTTTCAGTGATAGATACATAAGTAAAGCAATAATCATCACCACTACCGAAATAAAACAACGAATGGCTTTCAAATGGAGGATAATTCCAATAAAGGAAATTAAAACAATTTGCCTGGAGATTCATCATTATACAAAAAAAAGATTCTTATGCGATTACTATTAGTATTATGGATAAACTGAAGATTGATGAAAATATTGTAAATATAAAAGAAATACTTAATGATGAATACCGAAAAAAATATCTTGCTGGTACAATACGAATTGAATCTTATGATGTGAGAAAGATACTTTATACTTTAAGGTCTCTATTTTCAATGGAATCATGGGGAAGAATTTGCGATCTTCAACAGACTTTAAAGTCTATAAATGTAAAACCTGGATTGTGGAATATCATTCAAAAATATGAAGTAGGTAATGAAATAGATAAAGATGAAAGATTATTAGTTGAGATATTATCCATCTATTTCGGCAATATCGAAAGAGTGATACAAATGAAAAAAGAAACAAAAGTTGAACAGACCCCGGACAAGGATAATAAAGCAAGAGGGAAATAGGTTCCGATTTCCAGATAACCCGAAGAAGTGAGTACCAGTACGGCATGAACGAGAACGGAAACACCCTGAACCCGGTCAACATCGACACGGATAGAGACACAATGAACGATACCTACGAGATACGGTACGGCCTCAACCCGAGTGACGGGGACCTTGATACAGATTATGACGGGCTTATCAACAGAGTGGAATGCAACCTTGGTGATCAAGAGGATAACACCCTAACCATGCGCCTCGACCCCCCCCACCCCCGGCCTCCCCTCCACTAAGATTCCTTACAGAACCAAAGCCCCAGCCCCCTTCATAGATGGCCATCACGAAAACGAGCTCAATCACTGCGCTCGTGCACATTTCTGCCCGCTATCAGTCCCATTCTTCCTGCCCCTGTACTGCCGCCCGTTTCACCATCTCAATGAGGTCCTTTGTAATGTAGAGGGTTGATTCCTCATACAAGAGATCAAGTTTCTCGGAGAGTTTCTCTAGGGTACACAATCGTTTCCTGAACGCTCGCAACAGCATACCGATGGTGCCCACCGGCCTGATCCCCTCACACGCCGCTGTCTCCCTGAGCTCCAGGTCGTCCGTAAGAAGGATTGCCGCATGCAAATTTCCAGCAGTGGACAGCACCAGCGCATCGTTTGGCGACAGATTATACATAGTCTCCAGATCTGCCGCCCGGTCCTGAGTTTCCCGGTTTTCCTGGACGGACACGAGCCGGTCGTTTTTTAGGGCACCGGAACCCGGCCTGTTTCCCTGCTTAACTTCGAGCTCAACGACCCTGGGAACCAGAACCTCCGGGAATATCCGCCAGGCGAACGCCGCCGCGACCTCGGCGATATGAATGAGGGGGCCGCTGTCGGTGACCACGATTCTTTCAGGCATTGTGCTATTCCCCGCGAAGTCCCCATTCGATGTCTTCCATGACAGCCTTTTTCATCCTCGAATATCGTTTGCTCTCGACGAGCGTACGGATCGCATCACGAATGGCCTCCGACCTGCTGGCATACCACCCGTCCTCGATCAGGTGATCCAGTTCGTGCAGCAGCCGAGGTGTTATTTTTGCCGTAAGTGCTTCCATAGTATCACATGTGACATACGTTGGAGATATCAGTGTTCGTTTTCCTTCATAAACCTGTCGCTGATCCGGAAGGTATCACCCGCGGGAGAACTGGAGCCTTTCTGTCATGGAAGCGAATCCGAACCGCCGGAAAACTTTATAGATATGAGATGCATTTACTTCTTTGCTTTGAACATGGGGAGGGTTTGGGAAAAGGGACTCCTCACTTCCTCGAGTCCTTAACCAGTTTCCCGAACCTCTTATTAAACCTGTACACCCTTCCACCCCAGGTGAACTTCTTGAAGAAAAGGGCGGTTATGACATAGTAAAAGCCCCAGAAATACTGGCTGATCGGGGAAAGCCAGAGATAGGGATAGATGTTCTTCTCATCGATGATCCGTGCGATAATGAAGCGGGAGAGGACGTTGTAGATGTAACTAACACATAGGAGCCCGCACACGATTCCCATCTCCACCTCAATGACGCCGAAGAGGCCGAGGAAAAAGAGCACGATTGCGATATCGAAGAATACCTGAAACTGAAGATTCCTAACCCCATGAACGAAAATCTCGCCATGGGAACTTGGATGGGCATAGTGGTTGACAGTGAGCATCCACCTCACCATCTTGTTATTCATCCCCTCGAGGGAGTCGAATCTCTCCGTCGGTCGGGTTGGGAGGCGGCGGACATTGAAGATGTGGTAGCCATTGTCAATGAGGGTAGAGGCAAGCACAAGGTCATCGTTGAGCCTCCTTTTCCATTCGTCCGCCACCCCGGCCTTGTGAAAGACATCCTTGAACACTGCCGTGGAGGCACCTGATGCGTAGACAGGAAGGTCCTGGTGTTTTCTCGTGAAGGATGCTAAAAAGATAGCGGCATTGGAGCTCAAGGAGGAGAATATACCAAGGAAGCCTTCGGGGTCTATGAAGAAGACTGCGGTACTGGCGCTAATCTTCTTTCCGCGCACCACCTCTCCCAGGGGATTCACCATCTCCTGGATCCAGTTCATGGGATGGGGGACATCCGAGTCCGTAAAGAGAAGGACCTCGCCTCCGGACATTTCGATACCCTTGAGTATATTGTGGGATTTGGCAATCGTATTTTCAGAACCCAATGGACCCGCACAGGCATAGCGGACCTGTTTGGCAGTGCCTTTACCGGATTCATTCGATTCACGGACGAGCTTCCGAGCCACCTCTGCCCCGGGATCATCCTCGTTTTCTGAGGCATAGATGACCTCATAGTTGGTGTAATCCTGGATACAGAGAGCTCTGAGGTTTTCTTTCAGGGTTGGGGATGCGTCCTTCACCGGGACGATTACAGAGACAAAATAGGATTTATCCGGGAACCGCTGGTTATCGATATATCGCTTGACAAAGGGATAATAAAGGAACTGGCTGATCCCCAGAAGTATATGGATCACAACGAAGGCTATGAGTGCTTCCTCAAGGGAAAGGTCCGGCAGCATTGAATAATGGGGTGCATAACCGATTATTATGTGTTTCCTTCAACAATCTCCAAATCCATGGTCGGGAAGAGAAAAGCCTGGATAAAATGGGACGAGTGAAACAATAAATGAAAACAATAAATAAAAAAAAGGGAAGGGGGACCCATGACCCTAATTATCCCAGCAGAAGATTCCCGTTCCGCCACGCATAAAGAGACGCTCCACAGACCCGCAGACATCGGGGAGAGGGTATGGAACCTGAACCTCTCTGAGAGACTGAAAGGCCTCACCTGGTGGTGGTGGTGGTGGATATTCTTCTTTGACAACCCTGATGATCCGGCACATCCAAGACAGCTCATGGTTCTCTGGAGCACAAAGAACTGCAAGGGAATCAAGGTCATGGATTTTGAGTGGAAGAAACGAATGGAAATTATCCGGGAGAAAGATCCAGTTACCGGGGAAAAAAGGTTGAGGTTCAACGGGATGACCGCGGTCTGGTATTACGATGGTAAGGAGATGTACGACCCATTCATTCTCAAGGAGAGCGATTTCCGGGTCCAATGGAAGAACTCAGGGGAGCTGGTACCGGATACCATGGATGATCTCAGGTTTTACGGCGGCCCCGGGAATTATTCCGTGCGGATACAGAACCTAAAAAAAGGAATGGATTTTACCTTCAAGCTCAGCCCCTGGAGCGAGTTCCTTTCCACACCAAGATACGCCTCACGCCACTACATCGGAAGATACGGTTACAACATCCTGCGTTTTTACGGGATGAGGTTAAAAGGCACCCTCACCACACCAAAAAGCAGAGAGGAATTCAATGGAAGCGCATACTTTCAGAAGGTCATGGTGAACGCCCCAAGCATCCCATGGTACTGGGCTGTACTTCAATCCGAGAGAGGGCATTATATTGATTATTTCCGCCCTCACCTCGGTTTCCAGATGTTCCGACGAACAGAAAAGCCGAGGACATGGCTGGACAGGAACGGTATCTCCCTTTCCAAAGGCATCCTGTTCTACAATCCCGAGACCGATACCCTGCACAGGTTCAAGAACATGACGATCAGGAAGAGCTTCATCCAGGGACCCAAAGAGGAGTTACCTGTTTTCCATGTCCAGGGCTCCAACACCGAAGGGGAAAGAATTCGAGTATTGCTGGAATCCTATTCCCGGGCATACTGGAGGTTCGAGCAGAGATTCTGGGGCATCTTCAGGTCCATCCTTTACTACAATGAGTATCCTGTCATTCTCAAGGAGTTCGAGTTCTCA